>CAZIUT010000001.1:0-46260 GCA_964542545.1 uncultured Dysgonomonadaceae bacterium
TGAATAAATATATAAGCGAGAGTGGTTTGTGCTCTCGTAGAGAAGCTGATAGGTTCATTGAATTGAAAAATGTAACTATCAATGGAAAGACTGCAGTTTTGGGCGACCGTGTTGGGCCCAAAGACAAAGTAAGGGTGAATGGTATTTTGGTGGAGCCGCGCGCAAAAGAGGATGAAATATACATTCTTTTCAACAAGCCTGTGGGCATTACTAGTACAACCGACTCATCGGACAAAGACAATATAATTGACTATATCAGATATGGCGAGCGCATTTTTCCTGTGGGAAGATTAGATAAAGATTCGCAAGGTTTGATTATTCTTACCAGCAATGGTGATATTGTGAATCAAATTCTTCGTGCGGGCAACCAAAACGAAAAGGAGTATGTGGTAACAGTAGACCGACCCATTACAGATAAATTTATTGAAGGGATGGCTTCTGGTGTTCCTATTTTAGGTGTAAATACTAAGAAATGTAAGATACATGCCGAGTCGAAGTTTGTTTTCAGAATTACCTTGATTCAAGGAATGAACAGACAAATTAGAAGAATGTGTGAATACTTTGGCTACGATGTGCTGAAGCTTGAGCGTGTTCGTATTATGAACTTGAGTTTGAAAGGAATTCCGATAGGCGATTATCGTGAGATGAAGCCAGTAGAGTTGGCGGAGTTAAAAGAGATGATTAGATTCTCTGAAAAAACTAAAGATCCGCTTAAAATGACAAAGACTCCAGGATTGAAAGATGCTGAGAGATCAATGCACATTGCCCGTAGTCTTCAGCGCAAAACAGCTCCTACTGATGAGGAAGCTATCAAAACACATAAAAAAATATCTCCAATAGTAAATCCTAAAAGCAAGTCTAATAGGAAGAATGCTACTCCTAAAAGAGGAGGGGAGTCATTTAAAGGTAGAGGTACAGGTGGGGGAAGACCGGGAGGTGGTCGTCCGGGCGGAGGACGTGCTGGTGGCAAGCCAGGTGGACGTGGCAAGCCAGGTGGACGTGGCAAAGCTGGTGGTAGAGGTGGTAAGAGATAGATAGAATCTTCTTAACTTTACATTGAAGATTTTAAAACTCACTTAGATATATAATCGCCCCTATTTTGTGTTGTTAAGCACAAAATAGGGGCGATTATTTAATTACTATTTATTACTATCATTGATAGCATCTTTGACAGTTGTGCAAGATTACTTCAATTTAAAAGCTGAAGACAATAATTCATATGAACGAAGTCGTGCTTGATGGTCTGTCATCATGTCTTGAATAATAATTTCATCCACTGAAAGATCTTTTCCCAATTGGGTTAACTGTTGATGTACTTGCTCAGGATTTCCTGCAATGAATCTGGGAGGTATTCCTGAGCCAGGAGCATATTTTCCAATGGTTGGTAGTCCACCTAGTTCTTTGATTGCATCATCTGGTGTGGGTAAAGGAATGTCTATAATACCTTTTGAAAGATTTCTATACATTACACGCACAGGAGCAGTTTGTCTGTGTGCTTCTTCTTCGGTATCAGCACACACTACATGAACCGCAAGTGATACTTGAGGAGATTTTATTCCACTTGGTGTATCAGATGGTTTAAAGTCTGATCGGTAGCTATTGATTATTTCAGGTGTCCCTTTTTGATTGATAAATCCTGCAAATACATAACGCAGACCTAAATGCGATGCGGCAGATGCACTCCAAGAACTAGACCCTAGCAAGTGTAATTCTGGTAAGCTATCAATGGTATGTATGCGGGTTGCGGCAAATGGATGATCTCCAGGGAAACTATTATCGAGCCAGGCTGTCAACTCTAATATTTGTTGATTAGAATCACTCTGAAATTGCTTGCTTCTATCTTGTTGTAGAGCAAAGTCTGTTGTTGGACCTGTTGTTGCTCTGCCAATACCCATGTCTATTCTGTTAGGATAAAGTTCGTTGAGTGTGCAAAAAGTTTCCACCACCTTAAAAGGGCTATAATGATTGAGTAAAACAGAGCCTGACCCTACTTTAATGGTGGAGGTTTTTGCTGCTACAGCAGCAATCATAATCTCAGGAGCGCGTCCAGCAATTGAAGCGCTTCCATGATGTTCAGCAAACCAGATTCTTTTAAAACCTAATTTTTCTATATGTTGAGCAACTTCTATGCTGTTCATTAAAGTTTGATGTCTGGTCTGTCCTGGAATTACGGTTGATAAATCTACAAGTGATAATTTCATATTCTAACTCTTCTTTATGTCTTGAATTAATGTAAAATTCTTATTTAATTAATACGTGGATACTCACATATAACAAATGAGGTGCAAATAGTTCATTTAAAATACTATAGACCCAAAAGAAAACTAGTTTATAATTCTTTCTATTGTAGCTCTCTTTTCTTGCCTTTAGCCAATTTCTTCAACATACCTCCAAATATAATGCCATGTACTGGGAGTAAAAAATACCAATACATTCTACCTAATAATCCTAGTGGGCGAAAGGTAGCAGTTTGTATTAGCTCATTGCCAACAATTTTAAATTCTAACCAAGCCTCTCCAGGCACTTTCATTTCGGCAAATAGTAGTAGGCGACCATTTGCTTTATCAGCAAAGAGCACCCTCCAGAAGTCTAGTGCATCGCCTGTGTTCAGGGTGTTAGGATTTGTACGCCCACGTCTGAGACCAACACCGCCCACAAACTTATCCATCACACCACGTATTTGCCACAAACCATCGGCATAGTACCATCCGTTTGCACCACCAATGCTCCATATTCTATTAATGCAATCTTCGCGCTTGTCAAACGTGGTTTTGCGTGAATCGGTGAGGCAGCCAAATTGTGGGAAATTGATGAAATCGGAAATATTTATATTTATACCACTGCTCACATAAGCATCTTTCCAACTAGAAACTATCTCATTGTTTTCTATCTTGCTAAATGCGCGTTTCAGAGATTCTTGATAACTCATAGGCTCAATATCAAGCATATACTTAATAGCTGTGTCTCTACACACTACTTCAACTTTCATGCTGTCTACTAAAGATACGGCCAACTTGTAGGATGTAGAGGTTACAAAGTATAACCAATAAGAGGATAGGCGAGGGGTCATGACAGGAACAATGTATATACGCCTTGATAATTTGCGTGCTTTGCTAAAGCCCAATAGCATGTTTTTATAATTGAGTATATCAGGACCTCCAATGTCGAAACTTTGATTAAATGTTTGCTCATTAAATAAAGCTTTTGATAAGAATGCAATCACATCGGCAATGGCTATGGGTTGGCATTTTGTTTGAAGCCACTTGGGGGCAACCATTATAGGTAGCTTTTCTACTAAATCGCGAATAATCTCAAATGAGGCACTTCCGGAGCCAATAATGATGCCAGCACGTAGTGTAGTAAAATTATAGTTTCCTTTGCCCAACTCTATTTCCACATTTTTTCTAGAAGCTAGATGTGTAGAGAGGTTGTTATCGTTGATTATTCCGCTCAAATATATTACATGCTTTATATTGGTCTGCATCATAGCATTTCTGAAATTAACTGCGCTTTCATGCTCCAGTTTTTCATATTTGGTGCTTGCAGACATGGAGTGTACAAGATAATATGCACCATCTATATCTATGGGGATATTACTCAACGTAGTTTTGTCTAATAAATCTAATTGGATGATGGAGATGTTTTTCTTTAGAGATTCTGGCGGATTAAATCGGTTGAGGTCTCTTACACAACACACCACATGGTGTCCTGCTTCTACCAAAACAGGTAGAAGTCTTTTGCCAATGTAGCCTGTAGCACCGGTAAGTAATATTTTCATATTGCAATATTTGTTAGGTGTGTTATGTGAGAAAAGAATGATTTTGTCTGTTTTGTTTTTCTAGCTATTTCTTAATGGTTGAATATCCTACATCCACATGTATAACTTGGCCAGTAATCCAAATGGCTTTATCTGACAATAAAAATTCAGCCATATTAGCAATATCAGCTGCTTCACCGTTTCTCTTTAGCGGATTATTTGCAGCATTGGCCTCTTTTTTTCGTCAGTGCTGAGGAGGTTTGCAGCAAGGGGAGTATCTGTTAAAGATGGAGCAATACAATTTACTCTAATCTTTGGAGAAAACTCTGCTGCTAATGCTCTTGTAAAACCCTCTATTGCGCCTTTAGATGCCGAGACTTGTGAATGGTAATGAAACCCATTTTGTACAGCAATCGTAGAATACAAAACAATAGAGGCTTTGCCCCTTTAGCGCAGTTTTGCAAACTGAGATTGAATCACCTTTATGGCTCCTACTACTTGCAGGTTGTAATCATCCATAAAATCATTGGGAGTTATTCTTCCGAAAGGGCGCAAGTTGATAGAGCCTGGACAATAAGCAATTCCATCTAGCGTATCTGATAAGAAATCGAGGGTTAATGTTTCGTCTAGCACATTTAACTGATGATAGGAGAGTGAATTGTTGGTGGTACTTGCTTCTGTACTGTTATATGTTCCGTACACCCTGTTTCCTGATTCAACTAATTGAGTGGCCAATTGTTCCCCCGATGCCTGAAGAAGCTCTTATTATTAGGTAGTTTGCCATGTTGTATAGTTTTTTTTGTTTATAGTTTGCTTTCTATTATTTAACAAACTACTTGTAAAGGTTGTTCTTTTTATTGTGGGAAAAGATAAAGGGTTCTTAGAAATCTTCTCTAATAATCTCCTCCATGCAGTACTCAGCCAGAGCTGTAATAGTAAGAAAAGGATTCACCCCAATAGAGGCCGGGACCAATGCGCCATCGGTTACATACAGATTCTCATACCCTTTAACACGTCCAAACAGGTCAGTTGTTTTCCCTAAAACAGATCCTCCCAGTGGATGATAGCAAATATCTGCGCCATAAGCATTCTTCCAGAGTAAACTAGCTGGAGTACCACCATTGACTTTAATCATCTTTTTAATAAAAAACTTAGCATTTTCGATGGTGTGTTCGTAGTTTTCTTTCTCCCAATGGATATCTATTCTGTCTTTCTTTTCATTATAGGATATACGACCAGGGGTTGGTACTTTGTTTATAACCAAATAGAGTGCTGTATATACTTCCATACCCATGGGTAGTGGTGATATTTCTGCAAAGAAAGCATTGTCTTTATCGTTCCAATTATCTACACCTGCCACAGGGATTGTAGATTGCTTAGTTCCCGTACCTGGTTGATAATTATCTCCAGAATCTTTTTCAACGCGATTAAAAAGAGTATTCACCATATTTCGCCCAGTCATGATATTGCCATTGTTACCCCAGAAACTACCAAGACTATGATCAAAATTGTTGAGTTGAGCTTTTGTTTGCGATGCTAAAAGTAGTTGTGTAGTGCCTAAGCTTCCTCCGTTGAGGAATAGTTTCTTACAAGCAATAGTCTTTTTTGCTATCGTATCTCCATCACTATCAATAATATCAACAAAGACTTTGTATCCTGTATTGGTCTTTTCAAAGTAGATAGCTTTGTGCATATCTTTGATTGTCAACAGGCCTGTATCTTTTGCTTTTTTCAAATAAGTCTTGTCTACACTCTTTTTGCCATAGTTGTTGCCATAGATAACTTCTTTTGCTAGAGCCGACTTGGGCACATCGCCCGCTTCCTCCTTTTTCATATAGTCGAAAGAATATACATTGGGAACTCTTACAGTTTTAAATCCTGCTTTGTGTGCTTCGTTTTCTCCTACTCTTGCAAACTTATAATAGTCTGATTCTTGATAATATTCGTCTGAAATTTCATTTACTTCCAATTCCTTTTTCGCCAAAGGAAAGTAGGTGCTCCAAAATACTTCGGTGTTGAGATCAGGAAATATTTCACGGAAATATTCTTTCTGAGGCTGTACTGCCATACCTCCATTCACTAATGAGCCTCCACCAACTCCACGTCCTGCATATACTTTTACATTGTCGAAGTCCATTCTATCAAGCACTCCAGTAAACTTTTTGCTAAAAGAAGCAATATTCATCATGGGTGCTTGTGTCTTTTTGTTGAGCCAAGTAGAATTACTTTTGGGAGTAATTAAGTTGGAGAAAGGTTTATATTTACCATTGTCCTTTTCCCAATCTAGGCCCATTTCAATCATCATCACTTTGTGTCCTGCTTTGGTTAGCCTGAGAGCTGCAACTGCCCCGCCGTATCCTGAGCCAATAATAAGATTATCTACTGCTTCATTCATTACTTTCAATTTAAAGTTGTTGCCAAATGCTTTAGATACTAATATACCTGCACTTAAAGCGGTTGCTGTTTTTA
Organism: uncultured Dysgonomonadaceae bacterium; assembly: GCA_964542545.1. GTDB lineage: Bacteria > Bacteroidota > Bacteroidia > Bacteroidales > Dysgonomonadaceae > UBA2632. Next base: position 6,227 of record CAZIUT010000001.1, read on the forward strand.
AAAATCTTCTTCTTTCCACACTAGTTCAATTTAGAGTATATTATCTTAAGGTTTTGCTCTTTTATACTGATTGGGCCATTCTATATCTTCTCCCAATTTATCGGCAGCCATTAAGGCAAAATAAGGGTTGCGCAACATCTCTCGTCCTAGAAGGATAAGATCAGCTTTGCCTTCCTGTAATATCTCTTCTGCCTGCTGTACATCTGTTATTAAACCAACTGCTCCTGTGGCAATATTTACTTTGCTCTTTATTTGAGCAGCAAAAGGTACTTGGTAATTTTTCTCAGCTAGTACTTGTTGCTCTTTTATTACTCCACCGGATGAGCAATCAATTAGATCAATACCACTTTCTTTCAATAGCTTTGCTACTTTCACAGAATCTTCAATTGTATGTCCATCTTCTGCCCATTCATGAGCCGATATTCTTACAAGTAGTGGCATTTCATTAGGAATTACTTTATGTATTGCACGTGTTACCTCTAATAATAAGCGAACACGATTTTCAAAGCTTCCTCCGTATTCATCGGTTCTTATATTGGTAAGCGGCGACAAAAACTGATTGATTAGATATCCATGCGCTGCATGAATTTCTATGGTGTCGAACTGTGCTTCAACTGATCGTTTTGCACCCGCTACAAAATCATCGATAACTTTTTGTATTTCATCTGTAGTTAACTCTTTTGGTGGATTATCATCTTCATTAAAAGGAATAGGGGAAGGTGCTACTGTTTGCCATCCTCTATTTGTAACATCTACTTGGTATCTGCCCTCCCATGGTGGAGCAGTGCTTGCCTTTCTTCCAGCATGTGCCAATTGAATTGCCGATTTAGCACCTTGTTCTCTGATGAAAGATGTGATTCGTTTCAATGGCTTTATATGTTTGTCTGCCCATATACCTAAGTCATTGGGAGATATTCTTCCTTCAGGCGAAACTGCTACGGCTTCTGTCATAATGAGCCCAGCACCGCCAACGGCACGCGATCCGAGATGTACTAAATGCCAATCGTTGGCCATGCCATCTACTGAACTGTACTGGCACATAGGCGAAACAACTATTCTATTGTGAAGGGTAAGACCTTTAAGTTTTATTGGTGAGTAAAGTAATGATTTTGACATAAGTGTATGTAAGGTGTGTTTTGTTATATATATTAAAAAAGGGCATGTCAAACGGAAAGCTGTCTGATATGCCTTTTCTATTATCTGTTATCTGTTATTGTTTGTGAGCGATCAATTGAATGTTTTCTAAAAATTTAATAGCTCATTTCAACTATTTTTCTAGCATCTTCGGGTTTCAGCGATCTGTGTTCACCCAGTCCAATCCATCTTCTTTTTGTGAATCGTTTAGCTATCTCTTCGGCTGTCCCCAAATATTTGTCGGTATATTCAGACAGTTTTGTTTTAATTCCTAAAGAGTGGAAAAACTCTTCGGTCTTTTGTATAGCAACTTTTGCCTTTTCGTCTTCAGTTCCTTCTGACACATTCCAAACACGTTCGGCATATTGAGCCAACTTGGTTTTTTTTGTTTTAATGTTGTATTGAAAGTGACTAGGTGCTAAAATAGCCAATGTGCGTGCATGATCTATTCCGAATAGGGCTGTTAATTCGTGTCCCATCATATGTACAGCCCAGTCTTCTGGCACTCCTTTGCTGATTAATCCATTAAGAGCCATAGTGCAACTCCACATATAGTTGGATGCTGCTTTGTAGTCCGATGGATCTTTCATAATGGCAGGTGCTACTTCAATTAATGTTTGGAGAATAGCCTCAGCTAATCTATCTTGTAGAAGCCCCCCCATGGAATAGGTCATGTATTGTTCCATTACGTGCATAAAAGCATCGGCAACTCCGTTTGCTAATTGGTGTTGAGGAATAGATTTTACAACTTCAGGATCAAGTATTGAGAATTGTGGAAAATATATAGGTCCGCCTGATGATAGTTTCTCCTTTGTTTCTTCTCGTGTAATTACAAAGCCTGCATTCATTTCTGAGCCTGTTGCAGGTAGTGTCAACACCGTCCCAAATGGCATTCCTTTATCCACAGTTTTACCTTTGGTTAATATCTCCCAAGGGTCCTTTCCATCATAGTAGGCTGCACCGGCTAGGAACTTTGTTCCATCAATTACCGAGCCTCCACCAACTGCAAGCAAGAAATCTATCTTTTCTTTTTTAATTACTTTCAAAGCTTCCATCAGTACACTGTACTCAGGATTGGGGGGGATACCCCCAAACTCTACCACTTTGTATTTTGATAACGCACTCATCACTTGTTTGTACACGCCGTTTTTCTTAATGCTTCCACCGCCGTAGAGTAAAAGTACGTTTGCACCTTTCGGAACTTCTTGTGAAAGCTTCTTTATTTGCCCTTTGCCAAAAAGGATTTTGGTGGGGTTTTTAAATTCGAAGTTGTTCATTGTATGTTTTTTTGTTGAGTTTATACTTTTACTATCATCTTACCTGTGTTCTTCCCAGTGAAAAGATCAATAAAGGCTTGAGGGATGTTATCAAATTCTTCTATAACCGTTTCCTCATAAGTCAGCTTACCTTCCTTTAGCCATTGGCCTAACTGTTGAGCTCCTTCAGCAAACTTATCAGAGAAATCGCTCACAATAAAACCTTGCATGAGCACACTTTTTTTGATTAGCAAACCTTCCACTCTTGGCCCTAAGGGTAGTTCGGTGGCATTGTAAAGTGATATTGCACCACACACAATAACTCTAGCAAACTGGTTGAGGTTTGTATGTACAGCATCGGATATAGGGCCTCCCACATTGTCAAAGTAAACATCTACACCTTTAGGTGAAGCGTCTGCAATTGCTTTGCTTATATCTTTAGTGGTGTTGTAGTTGATGGCTTCGTCAAAACCAAATTTCGATTTCAGCATTTCCACTTTGTCATCCGAGCCGGCTATACCAATAACACGACATCCTAATATTTTACCAATTTGCCCAACAACGCTTCCTACTGCACCAGCTCCACCAGAGACAACGATAGTTTCGCCCGCTTTTGGTTTGCCTATTTTGGTCAAGCCCATGTAAGCAGTCATTCCTGTCATTCCAACTATACCTAAGTAAACTGATAGGGGTTGTATAGATGGGTCTAATTTTTGCAATCCTACGCCTGTAGATGTTTGATACTCTTTCCACTCCAGTAGGTTGGATACGAAATCTCCTTTTTTGAAGTTCTCATTTTTAGACTCTACCACTTCGGCTACAATGCCTGAGCTAACAGGTTTGTTTAGTTCAAATGGTGGCACATACGATTCAGCATCACTCATTCTGCCACGCAGGTAAGGGTCAACCGATACGAATAGAGTTTTCAATAACACCTCTCCTTGCATCACTTCGGGCATCTTTTCGTCGATAGACTTAAAGTCTGAAAGTTTAGGTATTCCTTTTGGGCGGCTTTTTAAAATAATTGCTTTATTCATAATATGTTTTACTGTGTTTTGTTTGTTATTTATATGTCTATTAAGAGCTGGCGACATCCTTCAGGAGTTGTCACAATACCTCTTATTAACTTAGAATTTTAAACTGTATTGTTAAAACGCTTGGTGGGGTGAATTGTTTAAATTGTTATCTGAGTAGAGAAAGTCAATGTATTCTGAAATATTAAGAGTAGATTCGGACAAATATTTATTATTAGTGAGTAGGAAAGCACATTCAAGAACAACAATAAAGAATATTTATCTGATATGGGAAAAATAATAACTTCTGGTGAGGTGATGTTAAGACTGTCTACTCACGATTACAAAATCAATCAGACACATTCATTTGTAGTAAACTATGGTGGAGTTGAGGCCAACGTAGCAGTTACGATGTCGCATATGGGGCATGATACTTATTTTATGTCTAAACTACTTCCTAGTCAATTAGACGATGATTTTAAGAAGACTACATTATCTGAATAAAGAAGAAATGTATTTCCTAAAATGGCTACTAAGTATAACTTGAGTTATATTTTTGAATCTGATAGGGTTGTGTTTTCTGCTTCAGAAAACTCCTTAGCAGACTATTATTTTAGATTGTTGAATAATAAACTTTCATGGGAGTTAACAGATCCTATAAGATTTAATATTCATGATAGAATTGGTGGTGGAGATGCATTTGTTTCTGGAGTTATTCATGGTCTCTTGAAAGATTTTAATAATCTTAAGTATGCTGTGAGGTATGGTTTGAACACTTCTGTTTTAAAGCGTGCTATTCAGGGAGATGCATTCCTATTGTCATGCGAAGATGTTGAAAACTTTATGGTTGCAAATGGAAAAGCCGAAGTGGAGAGATAAGAAGGCGTTTTTATTAATTTAAGATTTGAGACTACATGAAAATAGATTTGATTACTCATCAAGCATAGCTTTCACTTTTAAATGCAAGCTTACTTGCTTTAGCAAATCCAAATCTCCTGCATAGCTAATTGCAAGTTCTGCTCTTTCGTATGCTTCGTGTGCACTTTTTAATACTACCTCTTTCACATCGTCAGGTACAAAAGAGTAAATAGATGTAAGTGCTTTCTGCATGCGTATCATCACTTCTATATTGCCAGCTCCATCTCTTGAAATGGGGCGAAAGGCATCTTCGAAAATGTCTGAAGCTTCAATTTCAGGAACTTCTATACGCTTGTATTTCACATCGGGTGATGGATCATTATCGTTTTTCTTAAACCATAGGTGAAACAATCTTACGTAGCTGTTGATAATAGATAGAGCTGTGCCAGGATCGTTGATGCCTGGCGATAATGCACGACTAGCTATTTCGCTTAGTGCGATAAGACCAAAGCGAGGGTCAGCATAGTACGAACGCGATTTACCAATAATAAAAGCTTTGCTTAGTTTCTCTTTATCATCGATAGGCATTTCTTCATTTGCCGATACAACATAAGCAATCACTCTATCGGGTGAAACAAATGTTCCTGGCATACAGTTGAGGGTAATAATTACTTTTAGTTGTGTGGCCACTTCTTGTAGTCTCTCCATGTTGAGGTATAGAATATAGCCAATTTCATCACTATAAATAGGTAGGCCTTTGTTCTCTCTATCAATTATAGGTGAGCCACCCATACGACGCACTTTTATTCGTTTCTCAAATGTTTTTGTAGTTATATCTTCAACCTTTTGAATGGTATGCTCCAATCGGCCGAGTTTTGAGATTCTTTCAACCCATCTAATAAAAGTGATAATCACCAATAAGAAGACCGCCATGGTGAGTAGAAACAAAACAAAATGTCCTGCTTTGCCATAATATCCATTTTTGAAAGCAACCGAAGCTACAATACTAAATATGAAAGAGCCAATGTAAATGGAAAGTGCGTTTTGCGATACATCGTCGGCCACAACTAGCTTGAAGGATCGGGGAGTGGCTGTTGAGGTTGCTGCAGCAAAAGCAGATATCATAGAGCCAACTGCAAATATGGCTATTACCAACATGCTGTTGGAGAGCGTGCTGAGCAAATCGTCTAGCGATTCATCTTTAATGTCTGGTACAATGTCTGTTAAGAAAGTGTCATCGGCCAATTCTGCAACTAGAGCTCCCAAAATGGAGAGAATGCAGAATATTAGAGGTTTAAACCAGAGCTTATCGGAGAGTTGATTGTAATAGAATATGATGTTTTGGCGCATGGCAGCTCTTATTTAGATTTATTGCTAAATAGATATTGAAGTATTAACAACGAAGTCATTCTTTAAGTTGACTTTATTATACATCTTTTCTCTATTACATTATTTTCTTTATCCATTTAAAGTGTTTAAATGGTGGGTACTTAAGTGGAATGTCTATCCATGTAGGAGAGAACACAACTGCTCTTTGATTGCTAAATGCCAAGAAACTTCTATATCCATGATAGCTTCCCATACCACTATTGCCAACACCCCCAAAGGGTAGGTGATGGTTGGCCACGTGCATAATGGTGTCGTTGATGCAAGCACCTCCCGATGTTGAGCTTCTGAGGATATCTTTGGCTTTATTGTTACTACCAAAATAGTAGAAAGCCAAAGGTTTTTCGTTCTTGTTTATATAAGTGAGAGCCTCACTGATAATGTCAAAAGTCATAACGGGTAGAATTGGGCCAAATATCTCTTGTTGCATTATTTTGTGTTCTTGCTGCACATCGTCAATAATAGTGGGCGCAATGTATCGCTTTTTATAATCAACTTCGCCTCCAAAATATAATGTGCCCTCATCCAGCAGGCCTGCCAATCGGCTCATAGCGTCAGTATTTACAATGCAGGGATAGAATCGGCTTTTCTTTATGTCATCGCCATACATTTGTTTGATATGAAACACAATCTTATCTAGCAATTCATCTTTGATGGAGCTGTGTGCAATCAAATAATCTGGTGCAATGCATGTTTGCCCAGCATTTATAAATTTGCCAAAGACAATACGTTTGGCGGCAATATCAAGATTGGCATCTTTGTCTACTATGCACGGGCTTTTACCACCCAATTCAAGCACAACGGGAGTTAAATGTTCGGCAGCTGCTTTCATTACCACCTTTCCTACTTTGGGGCTTCCTGTAAAGAAAATTAAATCGAAGCGTTGTTTAAACAGATGTGTGTTGGTTTCTTTGCCTCCTTGAACAAGGGCAATGTAGTTAGTTGGGAATGTTTTGGCTATCATCTCTTCCATCAGTTTTGCAACAGAGGGGGTATCGGGCGATGGCTTTAGTATTGCACAGCATCCTGCCGATATAGCGCCTATGAGCGGATTGAAGAGTAACTGAAAAGGATAGTTCCAAGGCGATACAATAAGCGCAACGCCAAGTGGTTCATATAATATTTTACTAGATGAAGGGCGTAAATAGAGTGGGGTGGACACACGTTTTGGTTTGGCCCATTTCTTTAGATGTTTTATGTGATTGTCAATCTCACTTAATACAATGCTTATTTCTGTTAAGTAAGCTTCTTCGGGCGATTTATGTAAATCGTCCCATAATGCATGTTGAATCTTTTCTTGATACTCAACAACAACCCTTTTTAGCTTGCTTAGTTGTTGCAGCCTGAAGGCTACGTCCTTTGTTTCACTGCTTGCAAAGAAAGCTCTTTGGCTATCTAGATGCTGTGCAATTATGTTTTCTTCCGTTTCTTTCATAGGATTCTTTGTTTGTGTTGGTTCATCTTTTGTAGGCGCACAGCAGTTTATCTCTACTGTGCTTAACTTTTAGTTCTAAAAATTACTCCTGCCGCCACTCCTAATTTATCTAAGTTTTTATAAGCCACTTCTGCCAAGCTAGAAGTTTTCTCCATCTTCTCAATCTTTTCCAAGTTGCTTGTTTCATAAATACGATCTAATGCTTGCTTGGTATTCTGGTTAGTTGCAAATATCTCGAAGCGATTTGCAAACGCCGTTATGTTGCTATCTGGAGCTAATAGTTTTTGTGTTGGTTGATAAAGCATCCATGTTCGACATGTGAAGGCTTTGTAGTTGTGTTCTGGGAAATAAGTGGTAAAGAACTCATGCGCTAATTTAAAAGACTCTTCAACCTTTTCTGGCCGCAAGTCTGCATTGGTAGTAATGTGAACATTGATTATTGGTATTCCTTCCGGGAAACGTTTTTTCATTTCATCTGATAGGAGCATATAGTCATAATCAGCTCGTTCAATTTCGGCATAAGAGAAGTGAAATTTCTGAAACCTAAGCGAGCCTAAATCAAATATCTCACACTTGTATATAAAGCGCAACCATAGCGCATCGCGCTCGCTCAATCCATATTCTTTGTGTAGGCCGTAGTAGCGATTGATGCGAAAGTTGAGGTCTTCTATGCTCTTGTAGAAAATAGAGCTGGGGATATTTTTACTGGCAAACACTTCTCTCAGAGGAATCAATTCGTACAGCAGTGTAAACAACCTATCCCTTACAGATAAATCCTCCAAAGGGTTGTTGGGGAAATCATATTGGTAGGGACTTTCGATGAATGGTGTAAAGCTTTCAGGGAAATCATCTTTAATGTATTCAACAAAATCTTTGTTGAAGTCGGCTTTAGTTATTATCTCAATAATCTTAGGTTTCATCAACTTAGTTCAGCTTTTATTAGTTTCGTTTTGCTCTTATGAAGATATAACAAATTTATTGTTCCATCAAATATTATTTTGAAGAATTGCAAGTAACTTTTTATTGCTAATCTGGAGTGTATTATTTAAAAACATGTTGCAGGGAATCTCTGCAAAACTAAGTTCATTCCAAACAGCCTGTAAGGAATCTCCCGAGAGTTTCAATGGTTAATACAAGTTCAAACTTTGCATAATTCTATTTGAGAATGCACCTACATGTTTATTGATCTAAGGTTGCAACTTTAATATTTATGTAAAAAAGCGTATCCCAACTAAAAAGGGATACGCTTTTTATAATATTTTTTTCTAAATGACTATTTAAATTCGCTAAAGATTACCTCCTTAAATATTTCGCTCACTGTTGGGTGTGGGAATATTACTTTCTTCATCTCCTCTAGTGTCATCTCTTGCTCAATGGCCATGCAAGCACCATAAATCATTTCACTGCTTGGGTTGCCTAATATGTGCACACCCAATATTTCGCCATACTTCTCGCCAATCAAAACTTTGCACAATCCACTGAAACGTTCGTTTTCTATTGCAAATCGTCCGGCATAGGTCATGGGCAATTTTGCTACTTTATAGGCAAGACTTTTTTCTTTGGCTGTCTCTTCTGTTTCGCCCACACCTGCCACCTCAGGATTAATATATACTACCCCAGGAATGGCTTTGTAACTCATTTTATCGTCTTCACCCGCTATGTTGTTTACAACTACCTCGCCTTCGCGACTAGCAGTGTGTGCTAGCAATGAAAAACCTGTAACATCCCCCGCTGCAAACACATTGGGCACGTTGGTGCGCATTTTCTCATCTACTTTAATGCCGCCTCTGTCCAACTCTATATTTAGATTTTCTAGACCAACACCTTTGGTTACTGGGCGACGTCCAACGCTTAATAATATTTTATCGCCTTCAACGGTTTCTTCCTTTCCATCTTTCTCAAAGGTTACTTTGTTTCCATCTACTTTTGTTACTTTGGCTTCAATGTGGAAATCAATTCCTTTTCTTGCAAAGTGACTTCGAGTCATAGCAGCTATCTCTCCATCAACTCCACCCAATATTTCGGGAAGCATCTCTATTACCGTTACCTTTGTACCCAATCCTTGATAGAAGCATGCAAACTCCATTCCGATAACTCCACCACCAATAACAACTAACGACTCGGGACATTCTTTCATTTCCAAAATTTCGCGATTGGTCAAGATTATATCACCTGCTTCTTTCAATCCTGGTATAGGCGGAACAGATGCTTCCGAACCGGTAGATATCATAACATTCTTGCCCTTGTATTTTTCGCCATTGCAACTAACCACTACTCCCTCGTCAGTGCGACTTTCAAGAATAGCTGCGCCTTCAATAACTTCAACTTTGTTTGATTTCATTTTCATGTTCACACCAGCAACTAGCTTGCGAACGATTTTATTTTTTCGACCAACCATTTTTTGGTAGTCAAAGTCTACATTATCGGCTTTCACACCAAACTTATCAGCTTCTAATGCATCTTCATACATTTTGGCACTATAAAGCAACGCTTTTGTAGGAATACATCCTTCGTTGAGACATACACCACCAATTGTTTTCTTTTCAAATAAAACAACTTTCAATCCTTTGCTACCTGCGCGTTCTGCTGCAACGTAACCGGCTGGACCTCCGCCAATAATCATCAAATCAAACATCTGTTTTTTCGTCTTTTAGGTTGTCAAATTTCAATAGAATGCTCTTTCTGGTTTTTACCGTGGAGCATCATCTGTTTTTTATTATTCTTAAAGATGCATTATTACTCTAAAGTAAGCATCATTATATAAAGCAGTTTGGTTAAAAGCTTGTTGTTTGTGCATAGGCTAAATACCTAGTTACAGTTTAAAATCTTTTCAACTCACACTGCTTGAGAATTACTTGAATTCTTGCTTATCAACAAATTAATATGGCAATCTGTTCAAATTAGGTGAGCTTTTGTCAATTGCGAAGGGTGAGTGTGTGTAAAAGGTAGGTGTAATAAGGAGGTAGTTATTTATTTCGTGCTTCTTTCTTTTATCTAAACCAGTTAATGACAAACAGAAAAACCCACTGAACAAAATCCAGCGGGTTATATTGTAGTTACTCTTGACTTTTTATTTAATTAAAAAAAAGCGCGAGTAAAAAATTAAATCGATACTGTGTTAGTAGATTATACTAAATGATATATACCTTAATATTCATCTTCATTAAAGAAAAAGTCCTCCTTTGTCGGGTAGTCGGGCCATATATCTTCAATCGATTCAAATACTTCTCCCTCATCCTCTATCTCTTGCAAGTTTTCTACTACTTCCATGGGAGCTCCTGAGCGTTGAGCAAAATCAATAAGCTCATCTTTAGTAGCTGGCCATGGGGCGTCCTCTAATTTTGAAGCTAATTCAAGTGTCCAATACATATTATATAATCCTTTCTTTTCAATATTTTGTTAATTCCTTGTTTTGCGCAAATGTAACAATAAAAATCAATATTGCACTATTTAATGTTCCCAATACATCTCTTTTCCAGTTTTTTGGCATTCAAAGCGAGCTACTAAGAAGAAAAAGTCGGATAATCTATTCAGGAAAATTAGAATGTTATCTTCTATTTCAAATTCATTTGCAACTTTGTATGTGTTTCTTTCTGCTCTACGACAAACTGTGCGGCAAATATGCGCACGTGCTGCCGATTTGCTTCCTCCAGGTATAATGAAGCGGTTTAGCTTGGGCAGTTGTGCATCTAGCTTGTCCATAATTTGTTCTATGACTTCAATGTCACTATCTGTTATTATTAAGGGTGCCTCTGGGTTGAGTGCTTCGGTTTCGGTAGCTAAGTACGAACCCACTACAAATAGTTTATTCTGAACAAACAGTAAAAAGTCTTTCAACTCAGTATCTGTTACCTCACAAACTAATAGGCCAATAAAGCTGTTTAGTTCGTCAACTGTGCCATAGGCATCAAGTCTTACATGCGTTTTATTTACTCGTTTACCACCTACTAATGAGGTTTTTCCTTTGTCGCCCGTTTTAGTATAAATAGAGCTTTTCTTCATCTTTGTATTTTCTTTGTTTTTTATTTTTTTACTATGATTAAAAATATAGGTCATAGTTTAATTTTGGAAGCGATGGTTTGAAAAACCCTATACCAATTGCTCCTAAATCGAAACTCATTGTAAGTGTATCTAGCTGAAGTATCGTTTGCCACACTTCTTTGTTTTTACTCCCTTTGTTTATGTGGTTTATTACCACAAACCCATCAGGCTTGATTGTTTTGTTAATTGTTTCTATTACTTTTTCTTTAGCGTGTGGATATTGCTCCAAGTTCCAAACAATGGCATCAAAGATGCTTTCCTCTCTAGGTAACACATTAGTGAATATAATGTTTTCTAACTTGTCTGCAAATAATGTTTGAGCAATCTTGACTTTTTCTTTGTTGTGCTCTACGCAAGTTACTGTAGTTTGCTTTGAGTGAGGGCTTAAATACAAAGTGTTTACTCCAAAATTTGAACCAATCTCAAGTATGTTTTTTGAGTTAAATCTATTGATTAATCTAAACAGCAACTCTGCATATTTTAGGTTGACCTCTTTGATGAGTCCCAACTGTTGTATCTTACTTTTATTGTCTTGGTAGATGTAGTAGCTGTGAGGAGTATGTATGGTATCCATGATTAACTCGAAGGCGAATTGCGAATGCACACCATGTCCGGCAGCATGTCTTTTGCGATGAATACAACGGAATAACTTCTTGTTTTTTCTCACAGTATAAAGATAGTTTTAGTTGTTTACAATTTATGTATCAGTGCAACTACATAGGCAGATATGCCTTCTTCTCGACCCACAAAGCCCATCTTCTCAGAGGTTGTAGCTTTTACAGAGACACAGTCGAAATCAATATTTAAAATACTGCTCAATGTTTCTTGCATTTGCGGAATATGTGGGTTTAGTTTGGGCTGTTCGGCACAAATAGTTGCATCGATATTACCAATTGAGTAGCTTCTGCTTTTCAGAAGATTACTAGTTTGTTTTAGCAATATCTTGCTATCGATATTATGATAAGCATCATCATTGTCGGGGAAGTTATGTCCAATATCTCTTAGGTTGGCCGCACCTAATAGTGCATCGCAAATGGCATGGATGAGCACATCGGCATCTGAATGGCCTACTAGCCCTTCTGGGTGCTCTATTTTGATGCCCCCAATCCAAAGCTCTCTATTGTGTTGAAATCGATGCATGTCATATCCAAATCCTACTCTTATGTTCATATGGTTGATATTTTAGTTATTAACAAAATGAATCGTGCAAATATCTGCTTTCTTTTGGTGATTTTTGTGACCGTTGTTTTTCTCATCTAATATTGAAATCGAGCAGTTTTTTGTTTCCTAAATATCCTTCCAAATGGTCGTCTATTTTCACAGAACCAACTCCGGCAGGTGTGCCTGTGAAAATAAGATCGCCTATTTTTAATGTGAAGAATTGACTTACATAGGCAATTATTTCGTCAACAGAATAAATCATATTGCGTGTATTCCCTTGTTGTACTTTTTTTGAGTTGATGTCGAGGTGGAAGTTGATATCTTGAACACTCTTAAATGTTTCTTTAGAGATAAAGCTACCTATAGCAGCTGAGCTGTCGAACCCTTTGGCTATTTCCCATGGAAGCCCTTTTTCTTTTAGGTTACGCTGTAAGTCGCGTGCAGTGAAATCGATACCTACTGTTAGTTCTGTGTAGTAGCGATGTGCAAACTTTTCGTCAATGTTTTTCCCAAGCCGATTGATTTTTACAACCATTTCTGTCTCGTAGTGTATTTCGTTTGAGAAATCGGGAATAAAGAAGGGCTTACCATCTTTTAATTGTGCAGACTCGGGTTTCATGAAAACAACAGGCTTGCTGCTCTGAAAAGTTCTTTCCATTTCCACGTTGTGCGACTCGTAATTAAGTCCTATTGCTAATATCTTCATAATTTGTGTGTTACTATAAACTAGAGAAGATGTTACTTTTTATTGTTGCTAGCGTTTACTGATAAGCGATTGAACATTACAGCTAAGTGTGCATAAAGAGAAGTGTTTTGCAATACTGTGTGTTCTGGAACTCTAATTCTGAAAGGGGTAAAGTTCCATATTGCACGAATGCCATTTTTAATTGCAAAGTCTGCAATTTCTTGAGCATTGTCTGGTGGAACTGTAAGTATGGCAATGTCGGCGTTTATTTCTTTATTGTACTCGCCAAAATTATCAATATTATAGACAGGTATATTGTTAATCTTGCTGCCAATTACATTCTCGTTTACATCAAACCCTGCAAATATTTTCAGTCCAAACTGTTCGAGCCCTGAGTCGCTTAAGAGCGCTCCTCCTAAGCTGCCAACACCTAGCACGACAGCTTTGTGCTGAGATGTGAATCCAAGAAATTGCTCCAGTACATCTATGAGCACATCTATTTCGTATCCTACACGTGTTTTCCCCGACACTTTCACGTAAGATAAATCCTTTGCAATTTGAGTGGAAGAAACATTTATCTTCTTTGCAATTTGTGTAGAAGAAACGTGTGTTTGACCTTTTTTCTTTAGCAGTTTTATATAGGACAAATACCACGGTAGTCTTCTTAACGCAGGTTCGGGCACATTCCAATTTGGTATGGAGGAGCTGGACATAATAGGGAACTCTTAATTTTTTTATTTCTTAGTACTGATTGCAAAGTTATTGATTTTTGTCGAACTTGATTCTATTAAAAGAAATATTTCTTTAATTGAATGATTATTGTGACTTACAGTGAGGCCTGTTTTTGCTTTTACTAATATATATCGTTTTCTTTTCTAGCACTGTTTATATATTCTAAGATGCAAAAACGAAGCTTAGTGAAAAGTGTTTTGTGTAATTATTTTAACTTGAAAACAGCGACGTTTTTTTATCTTTGTATTATGAACAAGACTTTTAATGATAAAAGAGAAAAACATCCATTGAAACCATTCATCTCGTCTAAAGTGAAAGTAATGATGATTGGAAGTTTCCCCCCTGCTCGCTCCAAATGGAATATGGAGTTTTATTATCCCAATTTTCAAAATGATATGTGGCGAATATTTGGATTGGCCTTATTTGACAATAAGGATTACTTTTTGGGAGATGACAAAAAGTCTTTTAACTTAGCTCTTTTGAAAACTACACTTACTGATAAAGGTATTGGTGTTGGAGACATGGGGCAAGAGGTAATTCGTTTGAAAAATAACGCCTCTGATAAGCACTTACAAATAGTGAAATCTTTAAATGTGTCAGATCTTCTTCCTCATATTCCTTTGTGCAATACTTTTATAACAGCTGGCGACAAAGCAACAGAAACATTAAGGCTTCATTTTTCCGATAAAATAAAACATCCTCCTTCTGGAGGATGTGTATTGTTTCAATATAAAGATCGAGAGTTTAAATTGTATCGTTTGCCGTCGTCATCGCGTGCCTATCCAATGACATTAGACAAGAAGTCGGAAATGTATAAGCAATGCTTTAAAGATATTGGATTGTTGTAATTTTATATGATAGTAAAGGAGTATTTAGGGTCTTTACGTTGCAAAAAACTACTACATCATTATCCCTAAATTATTTATAGGAGTTAGCTTTAATATTTTCTGTTTTTTGATAAGTGAAGGTAGTTTTTTAGTTACAATTTCCTTAAAGTAAGAAGCTTTATTATGAGCATCAAGTGCTACTTCATTTTCGTAACATTCGTACAAGTAAATTGTGTTTGGTTCTTCATTGCTCACCAATATATCGTAGGCTATGCAACCTTCTTCATGTTCAATGGTTTGATTTTGCACTTCAGTAAGTAAATCTAATGCAAAGTTCATATTTGCAGCTTCAAATTGGAACTCTACAAAAAGAGCAACAGGTTCTTCGTTGTTGCTTGATTTCTGTTGTTGAGCAATTAAGTTGTTTGATATAACCATCATGATTGATATTGTAATTATGTTTAATATATGTTTGTTCATAAGCTGTTTGCTTTTTTGAGATTAATTTAGCGGATGTTTATTGCCTGAAAAATCCTTTAGAACAGAGCGCATTTCACCCACTTTTAGATTAGTGTAAATTTGAAGAGGTAGTTTATTTTCGTCATTTGTTATCCAAACTCTCATAGCTTCTTCTTGGTCTACAAAAGCTTTATCAAGTATCATGAGTGAAAGCTCAACTGCTTCATAAGTTTTTCCATTATTGACTTTTAATTTTGAAATTCCCTTGTATCTTATGTACATATTCACTAATCGCTTGCCTGTTACAAATTGCACTTGAGTGTTGTCACCTCTTTTCATTTTAGAGAAGTTTAAAGTGCGAGCAAAAGCTAGTATTGATAACATGTCGTAAGTACAATGCTTGGTATTTATGATTTCATCAAATCTGAACTCTCCATTTTTATACCGTATGGTCCGTATAGTGGTATCACCATCTTTGTACGAATATATATATCGTTCACGGGTGTAATCGCCACCTTCATTAGCTCCTTTTACAAACAGCTGAGGGACCAGTTTTTTATCCATATAGCTTGTAAGGGTGTCATCCACTGAAAAGAAGCTTCCTACTATTCCTCTAGTTGAAGCATGAAGTGTTATTTTGTAGGCATCTTTACCATCGTAAGCTGTGGTTTCAGTGTTCAAAGTGGCTTTACCACCTTTCATATTTAAGATACCATATTTGTAGTATAAATCGTAAGTTAGTTCTTCTCCTGCTTCAAAGGCATTGTTTTTTAATGTCTTTTGTGCACTTAGTGAGTAACTAAATAGAGAAATCAACAAAGTAATAACTGTAAGTGTTTTTTTTATTCTCATTATAATCTATTTTATTCTATTCTAATTTAAAAAGCAATGAAGAGTTTCAGTAGGTAGTGAGAAGAGTTTATATGCTATCTTCTGTTTTGCTGCATTCCTGCTGCATTACCAAGTCCCCTAGATTGACTTGACGAACCTTGAGCTCTTCTTTTATCTCTCTCCTCTTCATTTCTATTTCGTTTTTTCTTCTCTTCTGGCTTGTTTTTGGTTATCTCTAGTGGTTTCTGTTTATCAAAAGTGCGTTCATTCAAATCCCACGACTCTTCGTGATTGGTGAATGCTCTAATCTCATACCACTTTGGATTGTAGTAAACTGTTTCTGGCATCCGTTTGAGTTTGTAGTCTCCAGTTGTCCACTCACCATCTTCATTTTCATCTATGAAAAGGCGTGCGTAAAGTTTACCAGGGTTTAAATCCATAAACAAAGCTTCGTTGCCTTTGACAAGTGTTTTCCTAAAAGGTTTATCTTGTGCATCTAGTAGTTCTACATAAGCTGTCTTCCCTATTGGTAAACCGCTAATTATAAACATTAAATTGCCGTATTGCTCCAAAGTCTTTACAGTAAACGTTTTTTCTAATGTGTTGTTGTGAAGGCCATACTCGCTAATAAAAGCGGCCGAATCTATTAGCAATTTGTATTTCTCTCCTGGTTCCCATTTGTGTTTGATTCGATATCTTCTTTCATTTAAAGTATCTGATAATAAAGTGTAATTAATTGGATTGAATATTGAATCAACTTCATGTTGAAGTTGTATTTTAGTTGAGTCAAAGTTTGCAAGAGGTTGTTCAAATTCAAGGAATAGGTTATTGTAAATTTCGTGTGATGATTGAATGTTGTCTCTAATATTAAAATGTCTTATTTTTATTTCCTCTTCTTCACCTTCTCTTTTCTTGTCGGGCTTGCTTTCTTTTGCTCTGCTACCTCTGAGTGTGAAACTTAATGTATCTGTGTTTATAACATGATTATTTAATGTATCTGTGCGTAAATAATCAACTTTTAGCTTTACTGTATCGGCTTTGTATATAAGTGAATCGGTTATCCAAATAGAAACACTGTCGTTGGTAATACTGCTTTCTTTCACATACCATTTGTCGGATACCGTTGTGGGTTTAAGTAATGTAAACTGTACAGCTTGGGTTGGAGCTGCAAAAAATAGGTCTAGTTTGTGCGGGAGGTTTCTTTCGTGCTTTTGTAAATATTGTCTTTCAAAACCCGACTCGAATGATTTTAATAGTATGTCATCTGGTGTAAAACGTGTGTACTCTGTGTTGTATATTGTATCAATGGTGAGACTGTCTATAAAAACAGTGTCATTGCGCATAGCAGGCTCGAAAGAAGGGATAAAAATAGAGTCCAAAAAAGCTATCTCCTCTTGTGGGTTGTCATAACTGTAACTTCGATTTAAATCGGCCAAGGCATAAATTTTATATTCTCCTTTTGCAATACCCTTGATGGTAAATTTACCACGTGAATCTGTTCTTGATATTCTTTCGAATGGCAAATGGGTAAATGCTGTATCGTTTAAGTTAGAGTGTACTCCTACATATATACCTTGTGCTGGCTCTAGGTTCTCGGCCTTGAGCACAGTCCCCGATACTGCAAGTGTGTCAATGTGGTCGCCGGTGGAAAAGGAATAAGAGAAGTTCTCTAGTGTGTTGCCTTCATTATTATCCACAATTGCATCTGTGAAGTCTATTGTGTAGGTGGTGTTAGGTAGTAGTTCATCTTCTAGCTCAACAACAGCTTTTCTCCCTTGAGCTTTTATAATGGGGAATTTTTGTTGGGGTGGGGCTATTATTACTTTGTCCATTGGTTTCTCTATCTTGATGTTCTCATCAAAAACAATTTCTATTTTTGACTTAGTGTTATTCAAAGCATTGAAATCTGGAGTTGCCTTTACAACTTTTGGTGGATCCACATCGTACAGTCCTCCTGTAGGAGTTGCAATATTCGCGCAAGCATGGAGTATTAGCAAGCTGCATAAAGAGGCGAGTATTTTGTAAATAAATTTATTACTTAAGCACATAGTTGAAATATGAATTAAATGAATTGAAAATTATTCATCATACAAAAATACAACGATTTAGATAGTATTGTAAGAAAAGGGAGACAAAAATAAGTAAAACGTCTGTTTTATTATTTTTTTAAAGTTTCTCTATGTTGCCTGAAAGTATTTGATAGCCGATCTTACAGTACAAGCATTTGTGGTGGTCACAATATTCTTTTCTTAGTTGTATAAGGGCTTGTGTGTCGGCGGCATTAATAGGATTAATGCCATGTTTCTTAAATTCAGTGATGATGTTATTTCTTTCTGGTTTCAACTCTTCTAGTATTGCTAATGCTTGAATACAGTATTTCTCAATATTGTTCTTCTTGCCATATGCAAATAGTATAGGTGCAACTGTGTTAATAAGTATTGTGTTGATGGATGAGTCTCCTGGGAATCTTGTTTTCTCTTTAGACAATTTTCCAAAGGTGTAGTGAGTTTGCCAGTATTCTGACGCATTGATATGGAAAAATAGGCGTAGAAGATTCAAATCTTCTTTTTCTAAAACTTGAGAAAACAATCGTTTCGATTGTTGTAAAACAGCTGCTAATTGTGCAATACGTACTTGAGGAAATCCTTGTGGACGTACTCTTAATGACTTGAATAGGACCCTATCTAAATTATTGAGCGTGTATTTTTTTCTTAGAAATTGGTATTCTTTCTTTAACTGAATAAAGTAGTCGTCAAGAAGTGTGTCAGTTTCAAGAAGTCCGGCTTGGCCAAACAAAAGGGCTTCTACTTGAAAAATACTATCACTGTGCTTTTGGATGTAAAAATAAGGGAGGCTTAAAGCTAAACGCTCAAAAATATCAGAGTTTAAACCAAATCCAAAATTTCTTGATAGGAGTACGTAGAATGTCTCGTCCCAAGAGTTGTTGAATTTATCTAACAGCGTGTATATATCATTAGTTTTTCTTTCAAGCCTTTCAATAAGCAAAGTGTAAATCCAATTGTTTACATGAATTTTGGGAATACTCCTCAACCTTTTAGTACACGGTATAGTGAGGTTTGATGTCAAAAGCTCTGTGTAGTTGCTTGCAACTGTATTGGGTATTTCAATAGTTATTTGTGGTATTTTTCTTTCATCTTGTGTATATACATCGCAATCTAAATTCTCTACTACGTGTAGTATTACTGAGTTGTAGGCCGAGTCGGTGTGATGTTTATGTTTTTTCCAATCAGAAGAAGATTTGTGAATCTCTATGTTCCCTGCCCATGTTTTATCACCTATCTTTATTTTCGAGTTAAAGAAGTCAGGTCCAGCATTACTATTCAACATGCCAGCATCTAAAACCTCAACTTCATCTCCGTCCGATAAGATGAAGGTAGAATTGTTGTAAAGCTTATATTTCCAAATGTAATGAAGTAGTTGTTCAGGATAATTCACAGCATTTATATTTATACCGTCAAATATATAACTTTCTTTTTTAATTGCAAAAAATAACTAAACATTTAGGGCTCGGTATCTGTTTTGGAGGCAGATGCAGTTTTATTCATTCACTTTGTGTAAATTTGTAGTTATCTGAAATATAAGATCAACCACTTTAAATAACAAAGCACCTATGCTGTCTTTAACAGAACGTAAAGCAATTAAGCACTTAATGGAACAGGAGATTGTTCCAGCAATAGGATGTACTGAACCTATTGCAGTTTCTTTGTGTGTTTCAAAAGCTACAGAATTATTAGAGCATAGACCAGAAAGAATAGATGTTTTTTTAAGTTCAAATGTTATTAAAAACGCTATGGGTGTTGGAATTCCAGGTACTAAAATGATTGGTCTCCCCATAGCAATTGCTTTAGGGGCTTTGATTGGTAAATCGGATCTTGGGCTTGAAGTGTTGCGTGATTTTGACTCAGAGGATTTAGCTCAGGCAAAGCAGTATATTAAGGAAGATAGGATAAACATTGCTGTAAAAGAGAATATAACCCACAATCTCTATATAGAGATTGTGGGTTATGCTAAGGGAAGTATGGTAAAAACTATTATAAGTGGAGCCCATACTTTTTTTTCATACATAGAAAAAGATGGACAGGTTTTGTTCTCAAAGGAATTTGAGGAGCTAGATACGAATGACGTTATAGTTTCATTAAATATGAGAAAGGTTTATGACTTTGCTCATGAAACACCAATTGAAGACCTGAATTTTATTCATGCTGCAGCAAAAATGAATAAAATTGTATCAGAAGAAGCCCAAAATGATATTTACGGGCACAATGTATCTCAGATATTAGGTGGCAAAATGGGGTTTTCTGTGTTTGGTAATAATCCACACTCAAAGATGCTTATAGCTACTTCTGGAGCATGTGATGTGCGCATGGATGGAGCTAAATTGGCTGTGATGAGTAATTCGGGAAGTGGCAATCAAGGTATTGCTTCCACCTTACCTATTCTTTCTTACGCAGAAGAAATAGGAGCTGATGAGCAAACTCTTATACGTGCTTTGGTATTAAGTAACTTAGCAGTCATTTATATAAAACAACATTTGGGCAGATTATCTGCTCTTTGTGGTTGTGTAGTAGCCTCTACTGGTTCAAGCTGTGGAATTACTTATCTAATGGGAGGTACTTATGAGCAGATTACTTTTGCAACCAAAAATATGATTGGCAACATTACTGGTATGATTTGCGATGGTGCTAAACCTAGTTGTTCACTTAAAATTACAAGTGGTAC
The DNA here is from genome assembly GCA_964542545.1 of uncultured Dysgonomonadaceae bacterium. Taxonomy (GTDB): domain Bacteria; phylum Bacteroidota; class Bacteroidia; order Bacteroidales; family Dysgonomonadaceae; genus UBA2632. The sequence goes on from CAZIUT010000001.1 coordinate 26,785, forward strand.
TTCTACTGCATTGCTTTCTGCTCTTATGGCAATAGAAAAAGGAGTAATTAGTGAGCAGGAAGGAATTGTTGACGAAGATGTAGATCAAACAATTCGGAATATGGCCAGAATTGGAAAAGAGGGTATGCTTGAAACTGATAAAGTAGTACTTGATATAATGACCAGTAAATAATAAGAACTTTTTTAATTGTAAGCAGTTAAATTTAAAGCATTTTCTTTGATTAATGCTTTTTACAATGTGTAGATAAGCAAATTGTTTGAAGAATAGATTGCAAGCTTGATGTGTGTGATACATTTTTTGATTTCAATAAATATAATCCGCAATCCTTTTTGAAAATACTCTTATTGTAGACATTGAAAATAAATAGAAATATATATTGAGACCAACTAGAGAAATAGAACTAGAAACAAAAAAAATAAGCAAGCTTGTATGGGACTATGCATTGCCAGCGATTGTTGGTACAATGGTAAACGCCACGTACAACATTGTTGACCGTGTTTTTATAGGACAAGGAGTGGGAGCACTTGCTATATCTGGCTTGGCTGTGACATTCCCGGTGATGAATCTTATCGCTGCATTAGGTATGCTTGTTGGAGCGGGAGCGTCTAGCAGAATATCAATTAATTTAGGAAAAAAAGATCCTGAAAGAGCTGAGAAGATACTTGGAAACTCATTCCTGTTGACGATTGTTCTCAATCTGATTTTCATTACGTTATTGATGATTTTTCTTGAACCTATTCTTATGGCTTTTGGAGCTAGTGAGGAAACTTATCCTTATGCAAGAGACTATCTGAAAATTATATTACCAGGTAATATATTTGTAACCATGACCTATAGCTTCAATAGTATGATGCGTGCCTCAGGTTATCCTCAAAAGGCTATGTATACAATGCTTATAGGAGCTGCACTAAATATTATTTTAGACCCGATTTTTATTTTCGTCTTCGGTATGGGAATTGCCGGAGTAGCATGGGCTACCGTTATTTCTATGTTCATAGGAATGCTTTTTGTGATGTATCATTTTACGCGAAAGTCCACATCACTAAGACTCCGGAAAAAAAATATTCGATTTGAAAAAAGTATTCTTATTGCAATAATTTCAATTGGACTTTCACCTTTCTTTATGCAAGTAGCAGCCTCGGGTGTTGCGGTATTAATGAACACATCGCTGAAGAGTTATGGAGGTGACTTGGCTATTGGTGCTTATGGAATACTTGTGTCATTAATTATGCTTATCACTATGTTTGTCATTGGTTTAAATCAAGGTCTACAACCTATAATAGGTTATAATTATGGTGCAGAGAAATACGATCGTGTTAAAGCTGCCTTTTATTATGGGGTTAAAATTGCAACTGTTGTAACTACAATGGGATTTGTATTTGGAGTGTTTTTTCCAAGAGTGTTTGCACGAGCATTTACCTCGGACCTTAAATTATTAGATCTAGCAGAGAATGCTATGCGTATTAGTATTGTTGCGTTTCCGCTTGTTGGTTTTCAAATTGTAATGTCAGGCTATTTTCAGAGTATTGGACAAGCAAAGAAATCTATTATTTTAAGTTTGAGCCGACAACTTATTTTCTTAATACCCAGCATTATTATTTTGCCTCGTTTATTTGGTCTTAATGGAGTGTGGGCAGCTACACCTGTTTCAGATTTCTTGGCTTCTTTATTAGCATTAACCTTTTTCATTCGTCAGCAAAAAGTTTTGAACCAATTGACAAACAAACGAAGAATGTAACTTATAGTTTTAATAATAAAAAAGCATGATTATTTAATTTGTTAATTTTGTACGCTCAAGAAGTTGCTAAACAACAAAGTAATTATATTAGAAATAAGCTTTAATTTGACAAGTATGAAAAAAATAGTATTAATTCGTCATGGACAAAGTACATGAAACAATAAAAATAAGTTTACAAAATGGACAGATGTTGACTTAACTGAATTTGGAAAACAATAAGCAGCTAAAACAGGTGAGCTATTAAAGAAAGAGGGATTTTATTTTGATAAAGCTTATACATCATATCTGAAAAGAACCGTTAAAACATTGAACATTGTTTTAGATGAAATGGACTTAGATTGGATTCCTGTTGAAAAATCATGGAGACTCAACGAAAAGTCATACGGTATGTTGCAAGGTTTAGATAAAGCTGAAACAGCTAAGAAGTATGGTGAAGAGCAGGTGCTATTTTGGCGCAGAAGTTATGATGTGCCTCCTGCAGTATTAGATGAAAATGATGAGCATTCTCCTTTCATGGACAAGAGATACTCAAAAGTTGACAAAAAAGACTTGCCTTTAACTGAGTCATTAAAAGAAACAGTTGAACGAATTCTTCCATATTGGAAAAGTGAAATTTTGGAAAGCTTAAAGGATAATGACGAAATCATTGTTGCTGCTCACGGAAACAGCTTGCGTGGTATTGTAATGCATTTAAAGAATATTTCAGAAGAAGATATTCTAAAATTGAATATACCAACAGGTATTCCTTATGTGTTTGAGTTTGACAAAGAGTTGAATGTAACAAAGGATTACTTTTAGGTGATCCTGAGGAAATTAAAAAGCTAATGGATGTAGTTGCTAATCAAGCAAAGAAATAATCATTGGTAGATACATTATTAAAGCAAACATATAAAGTTTTTATATGTTTTATGTAATCTTGAAAAGAGTTTCAGGTCTCTTGTCTTTATTCAGATAGAAAGATAAAATAGAAAAAAAGGGAGCTAATTGTATTTCACTCCCCTTTATTACTACTTACTAATAAACTAATTGAATTAGATTAATTCATTTATACGTGCTTTTCTAGTTTTTCAACAAACACTTTCTTAGATCCTGCACCTACAATTTTATCTACAATTTCACCGTTTTTGATAAAGATTGTGGTAGGAATGTTTCTTATACCATACTTTGATGTAGCCTCGTCGTTGTTGTCTACATCAACTTTTCCAACAACTGCCTTTTCGCTATATTCTTTAGCTAATTCATCGATAATTGGGCCTACCATTTTGCAAGGTCCACACCATTCTGCCCAAAAGTCTATAACTACAAGTTTGTCTGTTTTTAGAACATCTTCTAATGTTGCATCTGTTATTTCAAGAGCCATAATTGTACTGTTTAAATTGGTTTTATAAAATATTTATTTTTGAATTAATTCACTTTAAATTTGATTGCTTCATTACCTTTTAAGTAATTCACTAGCTTGCTAGTTACAGCAATTTTGGAGTTTCGTGCGAAGAGCTCGAGGTTTAAATGTGGCTCAGCTCCGTGAACGTGGAAATATAACAATGTATTACCTGAATTGTTTTTTAGCAATGCTGATAAATCTTGAACTGACTCTGTGGTTATTTCTGTTAGCGGCATTTGTATTGTTAATTTCTCCAATAGACTATCCTTTACATCAGTAAGTAGCTGTATACTGTTTATTTTAAATTCAAATTGAGATTGGTCGTATCTTCTAGTTTGAACTCTTCCTTTAATGAAGAGTGATAGCCCTGGGCGCGCAAACTTACCATAGTTGATGCTGTCATCTCCAAATAGAGCAATTTCGAAGCTACCGCTATAATCTTCTATTTTAAATATAGTGAAGGGCGATCCACGTCTTGTTTGACCCTCTCTGGTAGAAGAAACCATTCCTCCAAATGTTACTTCTCTACCGTTCATCTTGTCTAAATCGGCTAAGTCAGAAGTGGAAGTATTACATACATATTTCAAAATTAACTCATAGTCATCTAGTGGATGAGCTGAGAGGTAAATCCCTATTAAATCGCGCTCCTTGTTTAGTTTTTCTAAATCTGTCCAAGGTGTAGCAGTAGGAATTTGAGGTGTCTCTATTTGCATTGAGAAGTCATCGCCAAACAATGAATTCATTGTTGTGTTTTGGTCTTCTTGAAACTTGCTTCCGTATCGAATGAGTGTATCAATAAAAGTTTCGTCTTTATCATTAGTTGCAAAAAATTGTTCTCTAGTAATATCCGACAGTGAGTCAAATGCACCTGCAAGTGCCAATGATTCGAGGGTTTTTTTGTTACATGCAGAAACTGGTACACGCTCAACAAAGTTAAAAACATCTGCGAAGTGCCCGTTCTTTTCACGTTCTTCAATTATAACTTTTACAGCACTATTACTTACACCTTTTATGGCAGCTAGTCCAAAACGCAAGTCTTTTTCTTTATTTACGGAGAACTTAAAAAACGACTCGTTCACATCAGGGCTTAATACATTCATCCCCATAGAACGACACTCGTCCATAAACTTGGTTATTTCTGTAATATTGTTCAGGTTGTTTGATAAAACAGCAGCCATATATTCCGATGGAAAGTTCGCTTTAAGCCAAGCTGTCTGATAAGCAATCCATGAGTAGCAAGTAGCATGAGATTTGTTAAAGGCATATGAAGCAAATTTCTCCCAATCTGACCATATTTTAAGCAACACCTTTCCTTCATGACCATTTTTCCGACCACCTTCAAGAAACTTTTCCTTAAGTGTATTCATTTGGTCGATCATCTTTTTACCCATTGCTTTGCGCAACTCATCCGATTGACCTCGTGTGAAATCTGCAAGCAATCTCGACAGAAGCATGACCTGTTCTTGATAAACTGTAATACCATATGTCTCATCAAGGTACTCCTTCATTATTGGAAGGTCGTAGGATATTTCTTCGCGTCCATGCTTTCTGGCCACAAATGAAGGTATGTAATCCATGGGGCCTGGTCGGTAGAGAGCGTTCATTGCAATTAAGTCTTCAAACTTTGTTGGTTTTAGCTCCTTTAGGTATTTCTGCATACCAGCTGACTCAAATTGAAACGTTCCGCTAGTTTTTCCTTGACTATAGAGTTCGTAAGTTTTTGCATCTTCTAGGTCTATCTTGTTGATGTCAATTCTATCTCCCGTAGTGTGTTCAATATTTTCAATAGCAGACTTGATGATGGACAATGTCTTAAGTCCTAAGAAGTCCATCTTTATTAGACCTGTTTCCTCAATAACCGAACCGTCATACTGGGTTACTAATAGCTTTTCTTTGGTTGTTTTATCGTTTGCTGTGCTCATAGGCACAATATCCGAAATATCTGTTTGAGATATAATTACACCGCATGCGTGAACTCCAGTACTGCGCACATTTCCTTCAAGCATCTGTGCATATTTCAATGTGTCGCGAACTATAGGGTTGTCACTTCTTGTAGCAGCTTTTAGTTCTGGAACATACTCAATCGATGTTTTTAAGTTTACTTTTTTTCCAGGAATTCTCTCGGGTATAAGTTTTGTAAGCCTATCGGCTTCGGCTAATGGTAACTTCTGAACCCTAGCAACATCTTTTATGGCCGACTTTGTGGCCATAGTTCCGTAGGTGATAATACGTGCTACATTTTCCTTTCCATATTTATTAGTTACCCAATGCAATACGGTGTCTCTGCCCTCGTCGTCAAAGTCCACATCGATATCAGGCATCGATACTCGGTCGGGGTTTAAGAAACGTTCGAACAGCAGGTTGTACTTTATAGGGTCTATATCAGTTATGCCTAAACAGTAGGCTACTGCAGATCCTGCTGCAGAACCTCTACCAGGTCCTACGGCAACATCCATTTTGCGAGCAGCATTTATAAAATCTTGAACAATTAAGAAGTATCCAGGGTATCCCATTGTCTTCATTGTTTCAAGTTCAAAGTCAAGTCGCTCTTTTATATCATTTGAGAAGTTTTCGCCATATCGTTTTTTTGCACCTATGTAAGTTAGGTGAGCAAGGTAATCAGATTCTAGTTTAATTCTGATAACTTTATCGTATCCTCCAAGTCTTTTAAATACTTTCTTGCCAAACTCTTCTATTAAGCTTTCTTCGCAGTATCTTGTTTTATACTCTTCTTCAGTACCAAATGAATCTTCAATAGGGAAAAAAGGCATTAAAGCATCGTGGTCAATAGAGTAATGCTCAATTTTTTCTGCTATTTCTAGTGTGTTCGACAATACTTCAGGCATATCAGAAAACACTTGATTCATTTCAGCGGTTGTTTTCAACCACTCTTGTTTGGTATAGCGCATGCGATTAGGATCATCGAAGTCTTTACCAGTACTCAAACAAATGAGTCGGTCGTGTGCGTCGGCGTCTTCTTCATTTACAAAGTGAACATCATTGGTGGCAATAATCTTTACATCTAGCTTTTTAGCTATTCTTATGAGCTCTTTGTTTACACGCTCTTGTTTTATATATGTTGTGGCATCTGCATCGGGTCTGTTTGTCTTGTGACGTTGTAATTCAAGATAGTAGTCGTCTCCAAAGACAGATTTGTACCATTTCACTGCTTCCTCAGCCTCCTCTATTTCGCCGTTGTCAACTTTCCTTGAAATCTCTCCACCCAAACAGGCTGAGCTAATAATTAACCCCTCGCTGTGCTTTTCCAACAGTTCTTTATCAATACGTGGACGATAATAGAAGCCCTCTGTCCAACTTTTAGATACTATCTTGATAAGATTTTGATAACCTTTAAAGTTTTTTGCCAAAACAACCAAGTGCCATCCACTACTGTCAACTCTGTCTTTTTGTTGAAATCTATCTCTGCGTGCAAGATAGCATTCACAGCCAATAATTGGTTTGAAAAGACTCTTCTGTTCAAGTGCAAGTTTATCTGTTAGTAGTTGTTGTTTTGTTTTATCTGTGTTGTCTTGTTGAATCTTTTTCAGTTCGTTTTTTATTTTTTTTATTTTAGATTTAACAGGACCGTTTTTCTTGTTTACATAGTTCACAAAATCCTTCACACCGTACATAACTCCATGGTCTGTAAGAGCCAAGGCAGTCATACCATCATCTATGGCTTTGTCTACCAAGCGTTTTATGCTTGCTTGACCATCGAGTAGAGAGTATTGAGAGTGAACGTGAAGGTGTACAAATGGCTGCATGTCAGTATTTTATATAAGTAGTTGTTGTTTTTAATTCATACAAATATAAGTTTTTTATTGCTACTTTCAGACTAGATTTTCAAATTACTTGTTAACATGCTACTATCAGTTATGGACTCTCTTAGTTGTGAGAGTTTTAGGTAGGGACTGTTTTTTTAGGGCTGTTTAAACAATAAAAAGGGCTGACTCTTTCAAGCCAACCCTTTTCTTGTAACGAAATAGTGTCTACATTTAAAATAGTTATGCAGAAACTCTCTCAAGCCATTTCAACATAAATAACATTGTAAACATTGATATGAGACATGCTGCAACAAATACCATCCATGTAGCCCAGATTGGGATGCTTTCATAAAATATTGTTCCAAATATTAATAATTGGTTGCCTAGTGCTGTAGCACCAAGCCATGCACCTTGCATAATACCTTGATATTGTGGGGGAGCAACTTTTGAAACAAATGAAAGGCCTAGCGGACTAATAAATAGCTCAGCTACTGTGAGTATAAAATAAGTTCCAATTAGTAATAAAGGAGTAACCCTTTGAGCAGTGTCTAGTCCTCCCATTGCAGTAACTTCTGATGCACTTGGCAAGCCTAAAGAACCTAATGCCATAACCGCAAATGCACTTGCGGCAATGCCCATTCCTATAGCAATTTTCTTAGGTGTGGAGGGCTCCATGCCTTTAGCTTTTAGCCAACCAAATAAACCAATAATAATAGGTGTTAAGAAAACAACAAAGAAAGGATTGAAGAACTGAAATATCTCAGCACCTTGAATAGAAGTAAAGCCTAGATCGATATTGATCATGCTTAGGTTGGTATAGTCATTCGCGAAAAATGTGAGTGTAACTCCATTTTGATGAAACGAGAACCAGAAGAAAATAACCACTGCAAAAACTGCAAATAGAGCATATAGTCTTTGACGAACTTCGTCAGTGCTCATTTCTACAATTACAGGTTCATCTTTTGTTCTTGCTTCTTTAATAACTTTTTGTGCTGGATCGGGTAAGTCTTTTTTATTTTTAAGCCACACTACAATCGAAATCAACATGGCGAAAATAGCTATGCCAAACGCATAGTGGAATCCTTTGTTAAAGACGTCAAGGTATTGGTTAGCAAAAGACATTAGGTCATTTTGGACAGTGGTGCTAACAGTCGTAGAGAGTTCTGCAAAACGAGCTCCTGCTTCAGGAGAAAGAGTCCCTTTGATGTATCCGTGGCATAAGGCAGGCAGATCTGGGTTGTATGCAAAGCCATTGCGTTGCACCCACCAGTTACGAATTCCAACTGCCAATAGAGGAGCAAAAAGAGCCCCTACATTAATAAACATATAGAAGATTTGAAAACCTGTATCTCGTTTGTCTGCATATTTTGGATTGTCGTACATTTGACCAACAACAGCTTGCAAGTTCCCTTTAAACAGACCATTACCAAACGCAATAACAAAAAGTCCAAAACAGGTCATTGCTAAGTAAACAGCAAAGTGGGGCACAGGCGTTGGTGAGGGGATAGCAATTAAGGCGTATCCAACGGTCATCATAATAAGACCTGCCAGAATAGTTCCTTTATACTTCTTAGTTTTGTCGGCAATAAGTCCGCCAACAAGTGCTAAGAGATAAATTAAGGCATAAAAAACTGAATAGATAATGGTTGCAGGAGTTTTTTCCAAACCAAACTTTGACATAAGGAATAGCGAAAGAATCGCCATCATTATGTAAAATCCGAAGCGTTCGCCCATGTTTGAAAGGGCAGCTCCAACTAATCCTTTAGGATGATTTTTAAACATAGATTGTGACTTAATTGGTTATTAATTCTGTTAATCTCTACTGTTATTGTCTTTGTTTCTGTACAAGCCTATTGATTTATTGAGTGTTTAAAACAATATTCAGGTATGTATACTCAAAGATTGAAAAGCTGTAGCTCTCTTTTCTTTTTTAATTAGTTGCAAATATAAAAATAATTTAATGATTTTCACTGAGTTTTCATCTTTTCTGTTCTTTACACAGTATCAAACTGGGTGTATAAAAGAACTGTCAATTTATTTTGAACCAAGTTGGTTAAAGGGTTATGCAGAATAATACTAAAAAATGGCTTTTTGAGAGCTTTTTATTACATTTTGTTGTTGTAAATCAAAAAAAAGACTACATTTGCAGAGATTATTCACAAAAAAACAGCTGAATTGAAACATTTATTTTCTGCATATAATATCTATTTTTATTTTTACTTTTATTTTTTTATAAAGTAAGACAGGATTAGATATGCGAAAGTGAAAATATAAACATACATCATACTATTTAAATCCTGTCGAGTATCTCGGCAGGATTTTTTTATATGACTCATACAATATAAAGAACAAACAAAATGAAAAAGGTAGCTATTCAAGGAGGTCTAGGAGCTTATCACGATATAGCAGCTCGAAATTATTTTTCTGACTATGAGGTAAGCATCTTGCCTTGTATTACTTTCCGTGATATTTTTGCTGAAGCAGAAAAAGATCCTTCATTAATTGGTGTCATGGCTATTGAGAATACTATTGCAGGAGGATTGTTGCCGAATCATGATTTGTTGAAATTAAACAACTTGTGGATTGCAGGTGAATGTAAACTTCGCATATCGCATTGTTTAGCAGCTCTTCCTTCCCAGTCCCTCTCAGACATTAGAGAGGTTACTTCACATCCAATGGCACTTATGCAGTGTGATAGTTTTTTGGATACTATGGTCAACATTAAGATAGTTGAGCACGAAGACACAGCGCTTGCGGCTAAAGAAATATCCGAAAATAATTTACTGGGAGTTGCAGCTATATGTAGTGATTATGCGGCCAAGCTTTATGGATTAAATGTGTTGACCACAGAAATTGAAACTAACAAACATAACTATACTCGTTTTCTAGTTTTGGCGCAAAAGGAAATGCTTGCCGATTTGCAGAAAGAATGTAAGATAAATAAAGCATCGCTCGTTTTTGTGCTTCCTCATAATCAGGGTAGTCTGTCGCGGGTGCTTTCTGTGTTATCATTTTACGATATTAATCTCACTCGCATACAGTCACTTCCTATTATTGGGCGAGAGTGGGAATATCAATTTTATATAGATCTCGTATTTTCTGACTATAACAGATACAAACAGTCAATTGAAGCAATAATGCCGTTGGTTGCAGATTTGAAAGTGCTTGGTGAATATAGCAAGGGTAAGAACATAGATATTTAATTTTTTAAAAAAATGATACATAATAAGTCAATAGAACCAGCAGACCATGTTAAAAATATTTCTGAATATTACTTTTCTGTTAAGCTGAAAGAAGTTGCAAGAATGAATGCAGCGGGAGAAGATGTAATTAACTTAGGAGTAGGGAGTCCTGATTTACCCCCTTCACAGGATGTAATAGATGAACTATGTGAAGCTGCTTCATGTATTGATAATCATGGATATCAACCATACACAGGAATTCCTGAATTGAGAAAGGCTTATGCAAGTTGGTACGGTAGGTCGTACAATGTTGAGCTTTCCATTTCAGAAGTGCTTCCTCTCATTGGCTCCAAAGAAGGAATTATGCATATTTCTCTTGCATTTCTTAATGCAGGCGATGGTGTTTTAGTTCCCAATCCTGGTTATCCAACCTATACATCAGTTTCTAAATTGGTGGGTGCTAATGTAATCTCTTATGATTTAGTTGAATCGAATAACTGGATGCCTAATTTTGAAGCATTAGAGAAAATGGATCTTTCCGGTGTAAAGCTTATGTGGGTAAATTATCCAAATATGCCTACTGGTGCTAATGCAAGTATTGAACTATTTAAAGAATTAGTAGCTTTTGGTAAAAGACATTCTATTATAATCTGTCACGACAATCCGTATAGTTTTATTCTTAACGATAAACCTTTAAGTATATTACAAGTGGAGGGAGCAAGAGATATTTGTATTGAATTGAACTCTATGAGTAAATCTCACAATATGGCCGGTTGGCGAATGGGTATGCTTGCTTCTAATGAACAGTTTGTTGAGTGGGTGTTGAAGGTGAAAAGCAATGTAGATAGCGGTCAGTTTAGACCAATGCAAATGGCAGCCATTAAGGCTCTAGAAACTCCTAAACAATGGCACGACAATATGAGCCTGCTGTATGATCAGCGGAGACTTTGGGCATTCAAAATAATGAATATTTTGGGTTGTAAATATAAAACAAATCAAGTTGGTCTATTTGTATGGGCTAAGATTCCAGATTATGAAACAAGTAGTGAGGATTTGATAAATGGCATATTAAAAAATGCACGTGTTTTTATCACCCCAGGTTTTATCTTTGGGAGTAACGGAAGGAGATATATTCGTATATCATTAGGCAGTTCAGCTATCAAAATTAAAGCGGCTTATGAAAGAGTTGCCGATTATTTAGTAAGTAGATAACCAATAATAAAAAATATGAAAATAAAATCAATTTTACTACCAGGTGTAGATGAAAAACGTCCACTTATTATAGCCGGACCGTGTAGCGCAGAAACAGAAGAGCAAGTAATGCAGGCAGCCAGAGAGCTTGCGTCAAACGGAGTTATGATGTTTAGAGCAGGTATTTGGAAGCCACGTACTAAGCCTGGAGGTTTTGAGGGAGTTGGATTACCTGGGCTAAAGTGGCTGCAACGTGTGAAAGAAGAAACAGGAATGTATGTAGCTACTGAAGTGGCTACAGAAAAGCATGCATATGAGGCACTTAAACATGGTGTTGATATGCTTTGGATTGGTGCTCGCACCACAGCCAACCCATTTGCTGTGCAGGAAATTGCCAATACATTACAGGGTGTGGATATCCCCGTATTTATCAAAAACCCTGTAAATGCTGATTTGGAGCTTTGGATAGGTGCTTTTGAGCGTCTTAACAATGCTGGTATAACCCGCTTAGGGGCTATTCATCGTGGTTTTAGTACAGCTGACAAGAATATTTACCGCAATCTTCCGCAATGGCATATTCCAATAGAGTTAAAAAGACGTTTTCCCAATCTACCCATTCTTTGCGATCCTAGTCACATTGGAGGTGCTCGTGAGTTGATAAAAACAATTTCGCAACAGGCAATGGATTTAAATTTTAAGGGTTTAATCATTGAGTCTCATTGCAATCCTGAAGATGCATGGAGCGATAGCAATCAGCAAATTACTCCACAAGAGTTAAAGAGGGTTTTGCAGTCACTTGTCATTAGAGAGACTACGCAATCAACAGAAGATTTGTCGGACTTGCGTGATCAAATTGATGAAATAGATAACAGTCTGTTGGAGTTGTTAAGCAAACGTATGCGCGTATCACGCGAAATTGGCACATATAAGATAGAGCATAAGATGCCAATCTTACAAACTGGCCGTTATGATGAGATTTTGACTAACAGGGTAACCCAAGCTGAGAATATGGATATGTCAGGCAGTTTTGCAAAGAAGTTTCTTGAAGCTATTCATGAGGAGTCTGTACGTCAACAAATGGAGGTAATGCATTCAGAAAACCAAAATGATATTCTAGACTAACATTTGAAAAGCAGTAAAGGCTATTTGCCTGAAAAAAAGAGAGCAAACTGCTAAGTAAATCATAATAACATTAATAATGAAAATACTAATAATAGGGGCTGGTAAGATGGGGTCATTTTTTGCTGATCTGTTGAGCTTCGATCACGAGGTTGCTTTGCTAGATACCAATCCAAGGAAGTTGAGATTTATCTACAATACTCAACGAATGACTTTGGCCGAAGAAGTAGAGGTTTTTGACCCAGAAATGGTTATAAATGCTGCGACTCTAAATTATACCATCGAGGCTTTTGAATCTGTTTTGCCTTATATATCTCAAACATGCATCTTGTCGGATATTGCATCGGTAAAAACCGATTTGAAAATGTTTTACACCAATGCGAAACGCCCTTTTGTTAGCACTCATCCTATGTTTGGACCTACCTTTGCTAGTCTCAATGATTTAAGCACACAAAGTGCCATTATTATTTCAGACTCTGATCATATGGGGAAGGTTTTTTTTAGAGATTTATATAGTCGCATCAAGCTCAATGTATTTGAATACTCATTTGAAGAGCATGATGAGACAATTGCTTATTCTCTATCTATCCCTTTTGCATCTACACTGGTGTTTGCTTCAGTTATGAAGCATCAAGATGCTCCAGGTACAACTTTCAAACGACACATGAGTATTGCCAAAGGCTTGCTATCAGAAGATGACTATTTGCTTTCCGAGGTTCTATTCAACCCCTACACATATAGTCAGGTGGAGTGTATTCGGGAGAAATTGAAAGAGTTGCTCCATATTATAAAAGAAAAAGATAGCGAAAGCATGAAGCTGTTTCTTACAGATGTTAGAAAGAACATTGAGTAAACCTTGCTTTAGCTATACTATACACCCTCTCAATATTTCTCTTTTGCCTGGAGGTCCAGGTAGTCTTTCCATAGTGAAGCCTGCTGATTGGAGCATTCTCCTTACCTCACCTTTAGCGCAATAGGTAGTGATAATGGCGTTTTTATTGCAAAGCGAAAATAGTTTGTCAAATATCTGCTGGGTCCACATTTCCGGTTGTTTCTCAGGTGCAAATGCATCAAAATAGATTACATCAAAACGTGAGTCGGTCTTTAGATTATCAGGGTTGCTAAAATCTGTTTTTATCTTATGCAAAGTAAACATAGAAGTTACATCAACAGCCTCACCCCATGCAGCTTGATGCAAAGCCAGAAACTGTGTAGCATTGTCATCTTTGGTTAGTTGTTGAACATAGTTTAATTGTTTTGTCCTCTTTATGCATAGAGGATATAGTTCCAGCGAGGTGTAATGTATTTGCTTCTCATTATTTTCAGATTCTAACAGTGTTAGAAAAGCGTTGAGCCCAGTGCCAAATCCTATTTCTAAAACATTTATTTTTTGCAGTTCGCAAGCATTAAGTCCTGCGTTGATATAGACATGACGCGACTCTTGAATAGCTCCGTGAGTAGAATGATAGTGTTCTTCTAGGTGAGGTACATAAAAAGAGTGCGAACCATCTTCTGTTGTAATCAGCTGTGTGTGTAATTGTGCATTCATAAATGAGTGTTTTTTGAAGAAATAAAAAACAAATGTACAAATTTCTACTATATACATTGCCGAAAGTATAATCTTTGCTAAATTTGCAACTTGCTACAAACACAAATAAACAAACTAGGTTTTCAATGAAACATTATATATTTCTTCTCACTCTGTTGTCTTTTATTGGTTGTAATTTGGCAGACAACAATAAATCAACAGTATCTGTTACAATTGAGCCACAACGTTATTTTGCGGAAAAGATTGTTGGCGACAACTATAACGTAAATACTATTGTACCTCCAGGAACAAGTCCTGAAACTTACGACCCAACTCCATCGCAAATGGTGGCGCTAGGAAAAAGTGATCTGTATTTTAAGGTGGGATACTTAGGTTTTGAAAACGCATGGGGAGAGACTCTTGCAGAGAATAATACAGGAGTTGTAGTTGTGAATACATCAAACGAAATTCCTCTTATAGAGGGAGAAAATCTTGAGAATGTAATAGGTGGACACCAACATCATGATGGACACAACCATCAAGGTGTAGACCCTCATGTATGGAGCTCGCCCAAAAGTGCCCTCATTATGGCTGAAAACATGCTTAACGCAGTGGTGATGGCTGATGTTGAGAATCAAAAGCTATATCGGAAAAATTTCAAGACGTTGCAATCAGAAATAGTAGAAACTGACAAAATAATCACTTCATTGTTGGAGAATGCTCCAGTGAAGTCTTTTATTATTTATCATCCTGCATTGGCTTATTTTGCACGCGACTACAATTTGACTCAATATAGCATTGAATTTGAAGGAAAAAGTCCATCGCCCCAACAGCTGAAGCAGATGATTGACTTTGCACGCGAGCAAGGAGTTAAAAATATATTTGTGCAAAAAGGTTTTGATACAAAAAATGCTGAGTCGCTTGCCAAAGAGATAGGAGCTTCCATTCACTCTATCGACCCTCTATCGTATAATTGGAGCGAAGAATTGATAAATATTGCAGAAATACTATCTAAAAATGAATGAAATTCTAAACATAGATAATGTATCTGCAGGCTATGATACCAACCCACGCATAATTAAAAATATATCGTTTTCGGTGTATCATAAAGATTTCCTTGGTATTATTGGGCCTAATGGAGGAGGAAAGACTACATTGTTGCGCACTATAATGGGATTGATTAAACCCACAGAGGGTAAAGTATCATTCTATGATGAGGGGGGCAAAAGTGTGTCGAAAATAAATATTGGCTATCTACCTCAGCTTAATAAAATAGACAGAAAGTTTCCTATCACGGTGCACGATGTTATTTTGTCGGGATTATCAAAGGACAGCAAGTTTTTCTCATTTACATTTTCTGCTAAGTTTAAGCAGAGAGTACAACAAGTAGCAGAGCAGATGGGGGTGAGCAACTTGCTGAATAGGCCAATTGGTGAATTATCAGGAGGCCAATTGCAGCGGGTGCTCTTAGGGCGTTCTATTATAGATAATCCTGTGTTGTTGATATTAGACGAGCCCATATCTTACGTAGACAAACTTTTCGAAACTAACTTCTATAAAATTTTGGATGAAATAAATAGTAGAATGGGTATTGTCTTGGTTTCTCACGATATTGGAACTATTCTCTCAACAGTGCGGAATGTGTTATGTGTAAACGAAACTGCGCATTACCATTGTGGCACTGATATTTCACAAGGTTGGTTAGATAAAGCTTACGATTCGTGCCCGTTTGAAATTGTGGGTCATGGCGATGTTCCACATAGGGTCTTGAGGAAGCATCACTAAGAGATTTCGCTATGAAGTTTCAAATCTTTTTCGTAAATATAGATATAAACATCCATTCTGTAGGTAAACTGCTTTACTTAGTATTCATCATCTTATTTTGATGTGCGATTTTATGTTAGAACCTTTATTAATTACTTTAGCTGTTATCTTACTCATTTCAGGTGTTGCCGGCTCGGTATTGCCTGTGTTGCCTGGTCCTCCACTTTCGTGGTTGGGTTTGTTGGTGCTAAAGTTTATCCCCACCGTAAGTTATCATCTTTCTTGGTTGGTGATTATAGTTGTAGGATTAGTTACACTTGTTGTATTCATCCTCGACAATTTCTTGCCGATATGGAGTACTCAAAAGATTGGTGGCAGCAAAGTAGTTGTATGGGGTGCAGGTTTAGGGTTTGTTGCTGGGTTTTGGTTTGGTCCATTAGGTATCATTTTAGGCCCATTTGTAGGAGCATTAGTAGCAGGGATTATATCGGGCGCGCACATTAAAGCTGCATTGAAGCATGCTTCTGGAGCATTCATTGGATTCTTTGCAGGAATTGTTCTTAAGTTTATTAATCTGGGTATTATTGTCTACTGGTTTGCAAAGGTGCTTATCTGAGATTAATGAGCATTTAGATTTAAGCTAGAGTTTTTTTTGTTGTTTTGTAATTGTTCCTTCAAGAATATATTGATATCTGCTGTGCAAACCTCTTGAATTAATAGCCTGTATCTGCGGGGGGGGTGAGGTCACAACATCTACTCAAAGCTAAGAATGTGAATAATATGGATTAAGATAGTGGTCTTTATCATTTACAGTATATGTTACAAAAAAGACGCAAGCATCTCATATAAGAAAGCTATGCGTCTTTATTTTTTTAGGAGTAATAATAGACTAATTCTTAATCTGAAGTTTTAGCTATTTACTTCTGAAATTCCTTCTCTAAAATATACTCAGCAATTTGCACAGCATTCAAAGCAGCTCCTTTTTTTATTTGATCAGACACACTCCAGAAAGTTAGTCCATTTTCATTGCTTAAATCCTTTCTGATGCGTCCTACAAATACTTCGTCTTTGCCTTCAAGAAATAGTGGCATTGGGTATTCTTGTTTCTCAGCATTGTCCATCAGTATCACTCCAGGAGCATTGGCAAAAGCCTTCTTTGCTTCTTCTACTGATATGGGACGTTCAGTTTCAAGCCACACCGACTCTGAGTGTGCTCTTAATACAGGTACACGTATACACGTTGCGCTTACCTTAATGTTAGAATGCATAATCTTGCGTGTTTCGTAATACATTTTCAACTCCTCTTTTGTGTATCCGTTGTCTGTAAAGGAGTCTACTTGAGGGATTAAGTTGTAAGCCAGTTGATATGCAAACTTAGACACTGTTGGCTCTTCGCCACGCTCTATTTCGGCATATTGTTCTTTCAACTCGTCCATGCCCGAAGCCCCTGCACCCGATGAGGCTTGATAGGTAGATACATGAACTTTTGTTATATGCGACAGATCTTCAATTGCTTTGAGCGATACAACCAATTGTGTAGTAGTGCAGTTTGGGTTGGCAACAATGTTGCGTGGGCGATTCAGAGCATCTTCAGCATTCAATTCAGGAACTACCAAGGGTACATCGTCGTCCATGCGGAAAGCACTTGAATTGTCAATCATTATAGCACCGTGCTTGGTTATGGTTTCAGCGTATTCTACAGATATGCTGCCTCCAGCCGAAGCGAAAACTATATCAATGTTTTTAAAATCGTCGTTGTGTTGAAGTTCCAACACTTTTATATCTTTTCCTCTAAAGGTGTATACTTGTCCTGCGCTACGAGCTGAACCAAAAAGCTTCAACTTTTCCACAGGAAAGTTTCTTTCGGTCAATACGCTTAAAAGTTCTTGTCCAACGGCTCCGCTGATACCTACAATTGCTATTTTCATATTAAAGGGGTTTATTATTTGGATTTGGTGAATACTTTTTTTGTTTATTCTAATTGCAAAAATAAGAAGTTTTGCTTAATATATGCATAATATGTTAGATTTATTGGTTGATGTGTGTCACTTTGTAAGTATAAAGGTTTATAGATGAGCCTAAATAGTTATTTAGTTAGATGAATGAAAGTTATAGTTCAATTATTTTGCCCTCATAAGCCAATTCCGTATTGGGGAATGCAGCTTTGGCCTCTTCTAATAACGGATTCAAGTCTTTGTAGCGCGAAGAGTAATGTCCAATAACTAATTTCTTAACTTCTGCCAGTTGCGCTATTTTTCCAGCTTGTCTTGCGGTGGAATGTCCTGTTTTCTTTGCTCTTTCAATCTCCGTCTCTGCAAAGGTTGCTTCGTGATATAATAGGTCTACTTCTTTTATGTGAGGAACTATTGATTCATCGTAAGCTGTGTCAGAGCAGTAAGCATAAGAGCGAGAGGGGGTGGGTGGGGTAGTTAACCGTTCGTTGGGTATTATTTCTCCTTCGGATGTAGTAAAGTCTGCTCCACTTTTCACATTATTTATTTCGCAAATGGGGATATTATAGAAATCAATCATCTCTCGTTTAATGTGCCTCAACTTTTCTTTCTCTTTGAAAAGAAAGCCTGAAGTGGCTATTCTATGTTTTAGAGGAAATGAGTAAATACAGATTGATCGGTTTTCATAAATTAAATTGTATCCTTTCCTTCTTATTAGTACTAAGCGTACTTTATATGAAAGTTGTTTGCAGAAGAAGTTGAGCATAGGAGTTAGAAACTGTTCTAGTTCTTGGTGCGCATAGATAGTTAAGTCTGCAGTGCGGCCCAATAAACCAAGTGTTGAAATAAGTCCAGGAAGTCCAAATAGGTGGTCGCCATGCAGATGAGATATAAATATACTGTGTAGTTTCCCCAGTCGTGCTCCAACCTTTCTCACTTGCAACTGTGTGCCTTCTCCACAGTCTATCATAAACAGTTTACCGTTTACTTCTACCAATTGAGACGAAGGATTGTGTTTAGTGGTGGGCAAAGCTGAACCACAGCCAAGTATTTGGACTTTAAATGTTGTCATTGTTTATTATTTTTATTTTTGGGGTGTGTCAATTAGTTTGTCTACTTGTATACTCTGTAACAGGCCACACAGAGAAAATTGTACTCTCTTTGGTTACTTTACATATAGTTGTTTGCAACTAAAAGAGATAAAAATGAACAATCTAACTTATTTAAACAAGA
Organism: uncultured Dysgonomonadaceae bacterium; assembly: GCA_964542545.1. Lineage (GTDB taxonomy): Bacteria > Bacteroidota > Bacteroidia > Bacteroidales > Dysgonomonadaceae > UBA2632. Next base: position 45,638 of record CAZIUT010000001.1, read on the forward strand.
AGTACGGGGCTATTGTTCTGTGAGGTAGGTTAAAACCGGATAGTGGTCGGAGTATTTCACCCTATCTATCGTGGTTTTGTGTGCCTTCAGGTTATTGCTGTGCAATATATAATCTATTCTAAAGAGAAACATATTTTCGTAGTAGGTTATTCCGGGTCCAAGTCCTGTAGATGTGTAAGCATCTGTGAGGCTACCTTTCATTTTTTTGTAAGCATAAGAAATGGGCATATCATTGAAGTCGCCACAAACCAATAGTTTGTCATATTTTTGATGGTTAATATAGTCAGATATTTGTTGTACTTGTGTAGCTCTTTTGCTGTAACCCCGTCCCATGCGCTTTTTTATGTTTGAGGTAACTTTTAATGCTGTTGGGGAGTCTCTTTTTGTAAGGAAATCACTGTACAGTTTTTTGTCCGATGATGATATTTTATTTGATTCCAGGTGATTGTTCGAAACTAAATATGTTTCTCCATTCACGTCTATTGTGTATACTACTGCACCGTTGTATGAAGATTTAAAAGTAAATTCGTGCGTGTTAGTAATAGGGTATTTTGAAAAACACGCAAGCCCATAAGTATGATATTTACCCGAGTATTCTAGTCCAGTGATAGAGCGATAGGGAT
>CAZIUT010000002.1:0-28380 GCA_964542545.1 uncultured Dysgonomonadaceae bacterium
TGTTTGAAAATTTAAGTGATAGATTAGAACGATCGTTTAAGATATTAAAAGGACAGGGTAAGATTACAGAGATTAATGTTGCTGAAACATTGAAAGATGTGCGCAGAGCCTTGCTGGAAGCAGACGTAAACTTCAACACTGCCAAACACTTTACAGAAACTGTAAAAGAGAAAGCTCTTGGTCAGAATGTACTCACAGCACTCAAACCTCACCAACTGATGGTGAAGATTGTGCAAGATGAGTTGGCCTTACTCATGGGAGGCACTGCAGTAGATATAGACATTAAGGGCTCGCCAGCAGTAATACTGATGTCAGGTTTGCAAGGTTCGGGTAAAACTACCTTCTCGGGCAAGTTGGCCCAAATGCTAAAGTCTAAAAGAGGGAAAAACCCATTACTTACAGCAGCCGACGTGTATCGCCCTGCAGCTATTGAACAGCTAAAGATATTGGGAGAGCAAATAGGTGTTGCGGTATATGCAGAAGAAGACAATAAAAACCCTGTAGAGATTGCAAAAAACGCCGTTAAATATGCTAAACAAAATGGCCACGACCTAGTTATTGTGGATACTGCAGGACGACTAGCCATCGACGAAGTGATGATGAATGAAATTTCAGCCATCAAAGATGCTATCAATCCCAACGAGATTTTGTTTGTAGTGGATGCCATGACTGGGCAAGACGCTGTGAACACAGCAAAGGAATTTAATGAGCGACTGAACTTTGATGGTGTAGTTCTCACAAAATTAGATGGTGATACACGGGGTGGAGCTGCATTATCTATACGTTCGGTGGTTGACAAGCCCATTAAGTTTGTTGGTACAGGAGAGAAATTAGATGCATTAGATGTTTTCCATCCAGAACGTATGGCCGACCGTATTTTAGGCATGGGTGATATTGTTTCATTAGTTGAAAGAGCTCAAGAACAGTATGATGAAGAAGATGCCCGTCGCCTACAAAAAAGAATCGCCAAAAATCAATTCGACTTTGATGATTTCATTGGTCAAATACAACAGATTAAAAAGATGGGAAATCTGAAAGATCTGGCTGCAATGATCCCTGGTATAGGCAAGCAAATAAAAGATTTAGACTTAGACGACGATGCATTTAAAGGTATAGAGGCTATTATTCACTCTATGACTCCCGAAGAGCGCTCTACTCCACAGGTTTTAAATGGATCGAGACGTCAGCGTATTGCTGCTGGAAGCGGCACTACTGTGCAAGAGGTAAACAAACTAATAAAACAGTTTGACGAAACACGTAAAATGATGCGCATGATGACAACAGGTGGTGGCAAAGCTGCAGGAAGAGCGGCTATGCGCAATATGAGAAGAAGATAATCAAAAACAAGAATAAGTAAGCTATTCAATAAATACATAACCTTCGAAACCATTAATATATGCAACTAATAGACGGAAAAGCCACTGCGGCTGAAATAAAAAAGGAAATTGCCAAAGAAGTAGAAAAAATAAAAGCTACGGGTGGTAAAACTCCTCATTTAGCAGCAGTACTTGTTGGGCACGACGGTGGAAGTGAAACCTATGTTGCCAGTAAAGTAAAATCGTGTAAAGAGGTTGGTTTTAAATCTACTCTTATACGTTTCGAAGATGATGTTACAGAAGAAGAACTACTAAACACAGTAGATAAATTGAACAACGATCCAGAAATAGATGGCTTTATTGTTCAGTTACCGCTTCCTAAACATATATCTGAAGACAAAGTAACAGAGGCAATAGACTACCGCAAAGATGTTGATGGTTTTCACCCTGTAAATGTTGGACGCATGTCGTTAGGAATGCCTTGCTTTCTTTCTGCTACACCTTCTGGCATTATGGAACTGCTCAAACGATACAATATAGACACTCAAGGTAAACATTGCGTTATTTTGGGTCGAAGCAATATTGTGGGCAAACCAGCTGCTATGCTCATGATGCAAAAGAGTGTTCCGGGCAATGCCACAGTTACAGTATGTCACAGTAGGACAAAAAACATAAAAGATATTTGTTTGCAAGCAGATATAATTATTGCAGCTATGGGTATGCCCGAGTTTCTGAAAGGCGATATGGTGAAACAAGGCGCAGTGGTAATAGATGTGGGCACAACGCGTGTTGCATCTACTGAAACTAAATCGGGTTTCAGACTTAAAGGCGATGTTGCTTTTGACGAGGTAGCTCCCAAATGTTCATACATTACTCCAGTTCCAGGAGGTGTAGGCCCCATGACTATTGTATCGCTTCTTAAAAACACGCTATTGGCAGGAAAGAAAGAAGTATTTAAATAAATGCTAAAACACTATCTATTAGTTTTACTCTCTTTTTCTTTAGCAGCACTTGTTGCTCAAGAAAGGAGAGTAACGCTAATTTTTGCTGGCGATGCCATGCAGCACACCCCTCAAATATATGCAGCAAAAACAGATAGTGGATACAACTACAAACCAGTATTTGAATTAATCAGAAGCAAAATATCAAGTGCTGATATAGCTGGTGTCAACTTTGAAACTACTCTTGGCGGAGCACCCTACACAGGTTATCCCCTCTTTTGCTCACCAAACGAATATGCTGAAGCTTTGCACCAAGCCGGCTTCAACCTTTTTTTTACAGCCAACAACCATGCCCTCGATAGTGGTAAAAAAGGATTTGAGCAAACCATACAAATCATAAAAGATTTAGGTGCAAAACAGACTGGTACTTTTACTTCGGCGCAAGAAAGAGCACTCAACTACCCTCTCATGCTCATCAAGAATGGCATTCGCATAGCTTTTCTCAATTATACATACGGAACAAATGGCTTGGTTATAAATGAGCCCAATATTATTAACCTCATCGACACCACTCTTATAAAAAAAGATATAGCAGCAGCTCAAAAGCTACACCCCGATATTATGATAGCAGTAATGCATTGGGGCGAGGAATATCACACCCATCCATCTGCACAACAGAAAAAAACAGCTCAATTTCTTCTCAACAACAATGTACGCATCATAATTGGGCATCACCCACATGTGGTGCAGCCCATACAAACGCTCACAGAGAACAACAACATAACCCACACAGTGTTTTACTCATTGGGCAACTTTATATCAAATCAGCGCAAGCAAAACAGAGATGGAGGCATGCTGGCAGAAATAGTATTACGCAAAACTAGCAACGATGATGCCATTACGATAGAATCTGTTGACTACTCACTATTTTGGGTACACAAATACTTTTCAAAAGGCAAACCAATATTTCGCATTCTTCCCGTTCAGAAAGATACCACTGGATATAACCTACAGCCAGGCGAACAGTGGATGATGGATAGATTTGTGAAGAGTTCTATTGATATTGTAGAGAGTGGGAAGTAAGGGGTAATGATTGAAGATAAATATCTAATGAAGATTTTGCTCTAAAAATCTACAACTGTTGATTAGTAGTTTTTTTTCACATTTTCTCTCTGAAGTAAAAAGCTTAATAATCAGCACTCTGACCCCCAAAACTATCTCACTACCATTGTAACTCTTGTGCCTTGAGTCATTCCTTTAAAATACCACTCTTTACCACCACTCAAGTTGCTTCCAGCCCTATAAAAAAGATTAGAACCTGGTTTTTGTGTGGTGGGCAACTGATCATGGATGTATGGAGTGGGCGAATAGTTATAAAGATTGATGGATCCTAAATTGTATGTTATTCCATTTATGATAGATTGGCTCCATTCATCGCCTCTATTAAATATATACTTTACATCCATATGCATTTTATCTGACAAAATAGTGGCTGCACCAAACTGCTGAAGCACATCGCCATAATTACTCACAGCACCTCCATTAGCATTTATTGCATCAACAATAGAAGCAGATCCTGTAAAATCGTTCTGAATAAGTGTTCTAATAAAGTTTGCGCCTCCATAATTTCTCATCAAATATGCTCCAAGAGCATAAGTTTTAGAGTAATTGGTAAGTGTTTCATCTTCACTATTACTCCAATCCAAAAGCGTGTAATCGTTATATTTGTTATAGAGTGGTAATCTACCCTCACTATTACGATCAGCCCCAGCAGAAGCAGCTGCATATGGAACACCTCTGGGTCCATCGGCCAGTATTTTATTGGCAACTAAATCTTCAACACATTGTGCACTCATCTCATTTATTGCAACATTGCTTTTTAAATCGCTCAACACTTCATGTTGATAAAAATAAATCATGTGTGTAAATTCATGTGCAAGAGTTGATACCATTTGGCTGGGCCAAGGGTCAGATAAATCCCATGCTCCTTTACCTGGTTTTGCAAACAATACCGCATCGATAGTAAATAGCAATTTCTCGTTAGATGATGAATATTCAGCTTTAATAAAATTATCTCGTGCATAAAAATAACCCAATGTCACTGTTCCAGTAGTTTTATTGTCATCATCAATATCCATCAACCATATATGAATATCGTCTGTATCAGCAATCAAATTACTATAATCTGTGGCTCCCCAATGCTCTCCAGCTGCATTTGTAACCCATTCATATATATCATTATCATTGCCAGGAGCAAGGAACTTATCTGACAAGGTATCCACCATTAGCTGAGTCACCTTATAGCTCTTTGTGCCGCCATCGTGCCAACAATCATTGGCAACCCACACATACAGGTTTTTACCATGAGCAGACACCATTTTTCTCACAGTTGATAAATGTGCTTTATTTAAATCATCATTCAGCTTCTCAGTTGCACCAACCTCCAAATTTGCTACCCTTGTTGTAACATTTTTTTGGTGTTGAAGCTTCTTCACCCCACCCTTCAAAAGCTTTGGCGGATTATTATTAAACTCATTAACAGCAGGTTTACCAGAAACAATAAACGTTGGTTCTGAAAAATAAGTCCTATTGGCCGATCTACTCACCACTGAAGCATCACCTTTTAATTGAGGCAAAGCCACCGATTGTTTTTCATTCTCATTTGAAAAAACAAAGTAAACATCGTGATTATCAAGTCCATCCAATCTTAAAATAAAATCACTCGATACATCCAAGTGTTGAATTCTACTGGCATCACCCTCAATTACCTTTAATCCAGGAGGTGTAGCCGTTTCTCCCCTCTGAACAATTATAAGCTTATCTTGCAAATTAGTTGCCTTGCCCTTAATATAAACCTCAGTTCTACGAGCATCATCGGTGTCTTTATTAGATGCAATTTGCAATGTTACAGATTTTGCTTTCATTGCCCTTGTTGCAGTAGCAGATACCCACCCCTTGGCCTCGTTAGCAATTATCACCTCAACCTCCACATTAGCCTCTAAGCCCACCTCAAGAGTGTGACTATCACTCGATAGTTCATAGTTTTTGTTGGTAATTATTATTGCATCTTTCTGAGATTGAGTTATGATGATAGTTTTTGACACATCTCCAGCCAAAATTGAAAGCTCACAGGTTCTTTCGTCGTAGCCATCATTTGCATTTAGCTTAATGGTAGTACTCTTGCTTGATGCCCCTCCTCGTGACGGGGTAACACTACACCAACCCTCTGATGCGCTAGCAATCCAACTGGAATTAGTTTCAAACAAAATAGACGTTTCACCACCCACATCAGCCACAGTAACTCCTGTGCTCAAAAAGCGAATATAGGGTTCCTCATTTTTTTGGCATGCAATCATCACCAAAGCAATTGATAGGAATATGAATATATATTTTTTCATTATCGGTTAAAATCGAGTGGATATCTATTTCAGCTCTTTTTATAACAAGCAAAGATAAGAATAGTTGCTATTGAGCCAACCTGACTACTAATTGTTTAACTAATATGTTTTGTCGATACTTTCCACTAAATAACAGGCAATACAATAGTACATAAACCACTTAGCAACATCCATTGCAAATATTTTGCAGAGCAAATTGCTCTTCTTTTACAACATCTTTTATTATATAGGTGTATAGCATTTTTTCTTTATGGGTATGAAGAGGGTGAGGGAAAAGATTTATAAATAGGAGAGTAATAGGTCTGTATTTTTTGATTTGAATATATAGAGAGTAGAGAAATTGAGGTTGGCTTCTAAAATTGTCAATTTAATCAACATCTAGTAGGTACAACTGAAAAAATCTTCCGAAAATAACAGCATTACACACAAAATTCATTATATTAGTAACCTAAAACAAATATAAAACAGATAAACTATGGCTATAAATATTTTTGCACTCCGTTTACTTGCAGCTATGCTGGCTGGAGGTATTATTGGTTTAGAGAGACAGCGCAGCAATAAAAGTGCAGGAATACGCACCAATACATTGGTAGCAATAGGTTCTTGTTTGTATGTATTGGTAAGTGTAAATCTATCAAATCATCCAGGAACAGATCCCTCAAGAATTATCAGTCAGATAATTACAGGTATTGGCTTTTTGGGCGCTGGAGTCATCTTACAACACAAAGGAAGCATTAGAGGATTGACCACAGCAGCCACAGTGTGGTGTAGTGCAGGTTTGGGTGTATTGGGCGGAATGGGTATGTTTTGGGAGCTTGCTATTTGCACAGCAGCAATATGGCTAGTGAACACCTGCCTTAAAACAGATAGATTCTTGAATCAAGGTGAGGATGAAGAAGATGTGGATGCAGATAAAATTGCCAAAGAAGATGATATTGTTGATTGAGGGGTAAAGAGGCTTTTTAAATCGTTAATGACTGATTTAGAGTCATTGTAGTGGAAGGTCGAGATACGGGAATCGTTGAAGCTCCAGTCTCATTCCGAACGGACGAGAGAAATCTGTCAGACTACTATGAAGATATTAAACAAACACCTCACACTACATTCAGCATGAGATATTTTAAGTGAGAGTGAGAACAGAAATTAATCTCTGCAGATTAGCAGGTTAAACTTAACTCTTAACTTTCAATGGCTAATTAATAATTTCAGCAACAATTATTCCTTTGCAACTCTTTTGCTCCAAACAGTATTCAATCAATGTTTTTGAATCTATAATTACCTCTTTTTTTACGCTTGAAGCGTGAATAAAACCAAGTTCTCCATCTTTTTGATAAGCAAACCCTACATGCGATGTGTCTAATCCATCAATAGATGTAACAATGCCAATAACAGCCATGTGAGGTATTTCTAAGGCTTTGGCGGTAATATCATCTTTAGGTATGTAATAGAATCCTCCACGGCTATTAACACTCTTTTCCATCTGTTTTATTCTGGTAAGCATGGTATCATCTTTTGCCAATTGTTTGTATGCACCACGATGAGTGGACATGAAGTTGAGCTCTTTTGTCTCTTTTACACCAGATAGTTGTTGGCTAATATTCTGGAGTAATCCACTTTTCTCATTATCAAATATCCAATCTGATGTGTAGTGTAGGCGCGATGGATAGTCTGATATCTCTCCATTTCTATACCTAATATTTTGCAAATGTGCTTTGAAGTTGTGAAAACAAAAATCATCGCTACTTGTAGCCAGTGAGAGTGCCAATACATTCTCTACATAAGTAACACAATCCAACTCTTCAAGATTAACTACCAGTTGCTCATCAACTGCTTTATCTAAAGTGCCTCCTACATAAGGTGTGTCTAAGAAGAAGTGAGCAGTTTGCTCTAACACTTTTTCAAATGGAGAATCTTTATAAGGGGTAATAAACGCTACATAACGGTTGAATATGGCTTCATTATTATCTACTACAAGTGCTTTTTGAGAAAAGAGTTTTGCAGAGAGTAATAGCAGCGTTAATAGAACAATAGTAGTTTTTTGTTTCATAATATTTCAATGAGTAAACAATGAGCAGTAAATAGTAAGCTGTGAATAGTAAGGGGCATAGAGTGATGAGTAAAATCACTCTACATCCTATACCCCTATTCAGATTTATCTTATAATAATGCATAAGTTACGACTTGTTCCTACAACCTATAAATCAACAGTATAATTTTTAATTTTCAACTAATAGTTACTGAGTCTGTCGAAGTATTAACCATTAGCTAAGACCGTATACCTCCCCATCCACCACATCAATTCTCAATGCCTGTGGACTGGCTGGCAAACCTGGCATTCGCATCATTTCTCCTGCAATAGCCACAATAAACTCTGCTCCTTGATTAATGACAATATCATTAATCTTGAAACGGAAATCTTTGGCCACACCATAAGCTTTTGGATCGGCAGAAAATGAGTATTGAGTTTTAGCAATACAAATAGGGAATTTTGCCAACGGTGTATCAGCAATTTTATTTAATTTCTTCAATGCTTTCTCGCTAAACACTACATCGCGAGCACCATATATGTTAAGTGCTACCTTCTCTACTTTTTCTTCTATTGTGTCTTCATCTTGGTAAGTAAATATAAGTGGTTTCGATGGTTTGTTTTCAATAGCTTCAACAACTGCATTAGCCAAATCAATAGCACCCTCACCACCTTTTGCAAAAGCTTCGTTTACCTCAAAGTATACATTATGTGCTTCACAAAAATCTCTCACAACAGCTATCTCCTCATCGGTATCTGTCGCATACTTGTTGAAAGCCACCAATACAGTCTGGCCAAATGAAGCCAAGTTGTCTAAGTGTTTCTTCAAATTATCGAGTCCCTTTGTTAAGCCCTCTATGTTCACCTTTTTAATCTCTTTTTCTGCAACTCCGCCGTGCATTTTCAAGCCTTGTGCTGTAGCAACAATAACTGTGAGTTTAGGCGACAAGCCACTCTTTCTACATTTTATATTGAAGAATTTCTCAGCACCTAGGTCAGCACCAAATCCAGCTTCGGTAATTACATAATCGCCATAGCTCATACTCATTTTGGTAGCCAACACAGAGTTGCAACCATGTGCAATATTAGCAAACGGTCCACCATGTACAAATGCTGCTGTATTTTCAGTTGTTTGCACCAAGTTGGGGCTGATAGCATCTTTCATCAACACTGTGATAGCTCCTGCAACTCCTAAATCCTTTACTGTAAAGGGTTCGTCTTCGTGAGTATACCCAAGTAATATATTCTCAATTCTACGGCGCAAGTCGGCTTCGTTTTCTGCCAAACAAAGTATAGCCATTAATTCAGATGCTGCAGTAATATCAAAGCCAGCTTCCAAGGGAACACCATTACCCGGGCCTAAACCTGTGGTAATATAACGCAAACTGCGATCGCTAACATCAAGCACGCGTTTCCATAACACTGTTTTTATCCTTCTTTCACACCCTTGGTTACGCATCATATAATTGTCTAACAAGGCCGAAATAGTGTTGTGTGCAGATGTTATAGCATGAAAATCGCCTGTAAAGTGTAAGTTTATATTCTCCATGGGTAGCACTTGAGAATAACCTCCACCTGCAGCTCCACCTTTCATGCCAAAAACAGGACCCAATGATGGTTCGCGAAGGGTAACAATAGCATTCTTTCCAATTTTGTTCAATCCTAAAGCTAAACCAATAGATACAGTAGTTTTACCTACTCCTGCTTTGGTGGGAGTGATGGCTGTTACTAAAATAAGATTACTCTTATTTATATGGTCTGGTCTCATAAGGCTTAGTGGAACTTTAGACATGTGACGTCCAAAACTTTGTATTTTCTCACGACTCATACCAAGACGCTCACCAACCTCTTTGGCTTTTATCAACTTAGCTTCTTTTGCAATTTGAATGTCTGATTTCATTGAATATCGATTTAATTATTAATTTATTTGATTCTGATTATCAAAATTATAAAAAACAGATGATTGAGAACAAGTCTCCATATATTTAATATTAAGGTTTCATATATATATCTTTTAAGTAGAATTATTGTATAAAACATGAACCCTATTCTGCATTGTTCTTTACATCACAAAGTTAATATTTCTTTTTAAAGAAATAGGAGGTTTCAGATATATAGATTATCACCAACTATTATTGATTTCGTTAAATCATAGCTCTCACTATTCATAAGTAAGTAATAAGTCACCTTTTTTAATCCAACCTTTTTGTTGCATAAAACAGAAACATAACAGGCTTACTAATGCAGGTGAAAGCATGTGAAAAACAAAAACCATGAGCAGTGTAGTTATGGAGAAGCCCATTGTTTCGAATGCCATAAACTGCCCAACCAAGCCACTTGTGCCCATTCCAGCACCAGCCTCATTATTAGTCATCCTAAATATACCAACAGCAATGGGTGCTGTAAATATTCCTGCCAAAGTGGGAGGAATAAGGATAAGGGGGTTCTTCACAATATTTCCTATTTGCAGCATAGAAGTGCCCAATCCTTGAGCTATCAGTCCGCTGATTCCATTTTCCCTAAAACTGATAGCCGCAAACCCTATCATTTGTGCAGAACAGCCAATAACAGCAGCACCAGCAGCCAGCCCATCTAACCCAAGCATAAAAGCAATTGCTGCGCTTGAGATAGGAGCTGTTAAAGACAACCCCATAATAGTGGCTACCAAAACAGACATAACAAAAGGATGTTGCTCAGTTGCCCAATTAACCAATGAGCCTAGCGATATCATAAATTCATTAATAGGAATTCCGACAAAAGCACCAACATAGTATCCAACCAATACTACAATTAATGGAACCACAATAATATCAACTTTTGTAACTCTATATATTAGCTTCCCAAATTCTACTGCAAGCAATGCTGTTACATAACTTCCTACAGGACCACCAAGTGACCCTCCAAATGCCCCTGCAAAAACTGCTGAAAACAATACCAAAGGTGGTGCTTTTAAACTGTAAGCTACAGCAACACCTATTGCTGCACCCACAATTTTAGAATCCATGGCAAACTGGCCAATCTCAACAAAAGATGCTATATGCAACTGTTGACCCAATGTCTTCAAGATTAACCCAATCAGCAGAGATGAAAAAAGCCCAAGTGCCATATAGCTTAAAGCATCTACAAAATAGGCTTTGGGGGATAGAGTAACTCCTTTACTTTTTAAAAACTGTTTCATCGTTTGATTTTCCGTTTTAAAACAAGATGATTTACTTTTTCTTTGCCAACTTATCTTCAAGCATTATCAACTGGTCGCGCAGTTGTGCGGCCTCCATAAACTCTAACTTTTTTGCAGCTTGATTCATCAGTCTTCGTGTTTTTTCAATTAGCTTCTTCAAGTCCTCCTTACTATCGCCATAGCTTTCAGCAACATCAGGCTCAGCCACATTTCCATAAAAGAAATCTGGCTCGATGTATGCATCTGGTTCTGCTGTTTTTGCAAACTGCCCAAGAGAGGAGTCTCGTTTCAGTTTGCTTATTTGAGTAGGTGTAATGCCATGTTTAGTGTTGTACTCAATTTGTTTTTCTCTGCGCCTCTCGGTCTCCTCCATGGTTTTTCTCATGCTCTCTGTAATCTTGTCGGCATAAAATATAGCCCTGCCGTTCACATTACGTGCAGCTCGACCCACTGTTTGTGTGAGTGAACGATGAGAACGCAAGAAACCCTCTTTATCTGCATCTAATATGGCTACAAGAGATACCTCTGGAAGGTCTAACCCCTCTCGCAAGAGGTTCACACCGATAAGCACATCGTAAAGACCATTTCTCAAATCGTCCATTATTTTCACACGATCAAGTGTTTCCACATCAGAGTGAATGTAGTTACACCTTACACTGTGCTCAGTTAAATAGTCTGTAAGTTCCTCAGCCATTCGCTTGGTGAGAGTGGTAACCAATACACGCTCATCTTTTTCTACACGCAATTGTATTTCCTCCATCAAATCGTCAATCTGATTAAGAGTAGGACGGACATCGATGGGTGGGTCTAACAATCCTGTGGGCCTAATTAATTGGTCGACTACAACCCCTTCCGACTTTTCTAATTCATAGTCGGCAGGGGTAGCACTAACAAATATTATTTCTGGAGTGATGGCTTCAAACTCTTCAAATTTGAGTGGTCTATTGTCTATTGCTGCAGACAAACGGAAACCATATTCTACTAAATTGAGTTTTCGTGAACGGTCGCCACCATACATAGCCCTAATTTGTGGAATGGTTACATGGCTTTCGTCTATTACTGTGAGATAGTCTTCAGGAAAGAAATCCAACAAACAGAATGGTCTTGTACCTGGCTCTCTGCCATCAAAATAGCGCGAGTAGTTTTCGATACCCGAACAATAACCTATTTCTTTAATCATCTCTACATCGAAGGTTACTCGTTCGTAAAGTCTTTTGGCTTCAAGTGGTTTTCCTATCGATTTAAAAAACTCGACCTGCTTGCCAAGGTCTATCTGTATTTCATCTACTGCTCTAAATATCCTTTCTTTTGTAGTAACAAAAAGATTGGCAGGGAATATGCGATATGAGTCTAACCGCTCTATTGTAACTCCTGTGAGAGGGTCGATGCTCTCTATGCTCTCTATTTCATCGCCCCAAAATATAGTGCGTATTATATAATCGTGATAGGCTAAGAATACATCTACAGTATCGCCTTTCACACGAAAGTTGCCACGACTAAATTCAACCTCATTTCGTGAGTATAAGCTGTCTACCAAGCTTCTTAAATAAATATCGCGCTCAAGTTGTTTGCCCACTTTCACTTCAATAATAGTTTCGTTGAAGTCATCGGGATTTCCAATACCATAGATACATGACACTGACGATACCACAATTACATCTTTTCGTCCTGAAAGGAGTGAAGATGTAGCTGCTAAACGCAGTTTCTCAATTTCTTGATTGATGGATAGGTCTTTTTCTATGTAGAGATCACGGCCTGGCAGATATGCCTCTGGCTGATAGTAATCGTAATAGGAGACATAATATTCAACAGCATTGTTTGGAAAGAAACTCTTAAACTCGCTGTATAGCTGGGCTGCCAATGTTTTGTTGTGGCTAAGCACCAGTGTGGGTTTGTTTATTTGTTGTATTACATTGGCTATGGTAAAAGTTTTTCCAGAGCCTGTTACTCCCAGTAGGGTTTGGTAGGGCATATTGCCTTTCAACCCCTCCATCAATGCTTTTATTGCTTGTGGTTGGTCGCCTGTTGGTTTGTATTGTGATGTTAACTCGAATGCCATATTAGGTAAAAACAATTGCTGTTATCATTTGTTCGCAGAAACTTAGTTATGGAGCTCCAGTATAAGGCTTGGTCTCATGATAGGAGTAAATCTTAAAACTAAGGTCTAGCTTTATATGAACAATATAACCTTTTATTTGATTTATACTCCCCCCATTTTCCTCAAAAATCTTTTGTAGGGGCACATTCACCTCATAGGTATCATTGTTTAATCTTTTATATGTTAGCTTAGCTATTTCTGCTTCCAAGCGTAGAGATGCTGCATTTTCTGTTGCAGCTTGCAGCATTAACTGACCTATCATTTGATCGCTCGATAAGTTGGTTTTATTGTTATACCTAATCACTTCAGGTGCAAGATGCTCGCTTAGTGTTGTATGAGAAAGTGAAGATACACCTACAAAGAAACCATCTACTGTTCTTTTTAGTTGCTCCAAATCTGCCTCATCTATAGGTGTGGATTGATCTAGCATTTTAAATCTCTTTTCAGCCTCGCCAATATAGTCTCCAAGTATTTCATGTGTTGTAACACTGTTGATATAGCGTGAATAAGCCTCCACTGAGTTTTCTTGTAAAGATGAACTCCACATCAAAGAGTCTAATCGGCCTTTCACAATGCGCTGAAAAGAACTTTTGGGGTATTGTTCTAAAAACTCTGTAAATTCAATTATGCTTTCCGAAGTCTTTAAATTTTCATATGCTTCTGCTTCTATATTCTTAAGCAAAAGCATGCTTTTGAAGGCTTCATCGGAAAATTCTCCTTGGGGATATTCGTCTATATAAATGCGGTAGCTATCAACAGTGTTGTGGCGCTGCGCGACCTCCCATTTAGACCGTTCAAGATTGTCTTTCTTCACGCCATTATTGTAGATATAGAGACCTGCAATAAGTGCCCCAACCAGCACAACAATAGACAGTATTATAGCAAGAACTTTATTTGTTTTTCCCTCTTTTGATAGTTCATAGAATGATTTATCAGAACCTACAAGCTTGTCTTCGCGTTGTCTTGTCCAAGCTCTCTTATCAAAGTTAGGAGCAGGGACTACTTTTACACGCCTTTCTATTACAAATTCCTCGGCATCTGGCTCAGAATCATTTAATTGAGGAATTTCAGCTTCAATCTCATCATTGCTGGGTGGTAAAACTTCTTCTGGTTCTTCAGATATAGGCACAACCACTTCGTACTCACTGTTTAGTTTTTCAGTGCAATCTGGACAAAACAAGTCTTCGCCTGTTTTGTTTTCCCCACACATTGGGCATTTCTTTGACATAAAAGCAAGTAGTTTTTATTAAATGAATCGTTTATACAAAGATAGAAAATGATTTAACTTGATACACTATTCATATCTGTTTTATCCTACATTATTCATCACATTAATATCATTTGATACATCAACAGCTAATAACTAGGAGAAAGCTGGCTTCCATTTTTTATTACTTACTCCCATTTTAAGATAATGTTCGGTTTTATCTGGTTGATGAGTCTGTCGAAACTTACGCATCTACAGCATTGCAAACTCCTTGAAATAGTGACATATATCTGTGAAGTTCGATGCTTTATCATCTTCGTTAACCTAAAAACGCTAATAATGCAGTTTCATTTAACAAAACATTTTTTGTACTTTTGATTCAGTTTAAAACAGATAACAGAAATGATAGAAATTGTAAAAGCCAACAAACAACACATCCCCACTATTCAAGGGCTTGCAGACAATTTGTGGCCTGCAGCATTTGCCTCTATTTTATGTGCGCAGCAGATAGCGTATATGATGGAAATGATGTATAGCACAATATCTTTGGAAAAGCAAATGAATGAAGGACATCAGTTTGCCATTGCTTGCAGAAACAACCAGCATGTTGGGTATCTATCGTATGAAATAGATTGTGGAAAATCTGGAAAAACAAAGATTCACAAGCTCTATATCTCTCCCTCTTCTCAACGCCTTGGTGTGGGTAAGGCAATGGTAGATTTTGTGGCGCAAAAAGCCTTAATGGCTAATAACAAAGCTATTTTTCTAAATGTAAATAAGTACAACAGCAAAGCTATTAACTTTTACAAAAAGTATAACTTTCAACTGGTGAAAGAGGAAGAGATTGATATTGGAAATGGATTTGTTATGGACGACTATGTATTTGAGTTGGCAGTCCAAAAGCCTTAAAGACACTACTTATTGCTTAACTAACAACTACACTGAATTATGAAAAAGCGTGTTACAAACTATACAAAATCGAGAGCCCAGTCTTTTAAACATGCCTTCAATGGCATCAATATTTTATTGACAGAAGAGCGCAATGCGAAAATACAACTCCTGCTTGCCATAGCAGCACTCATTATGGGCTATTTATTACGTATTTCATCAACCGAGTGGATGATTCTGTGTATAGTTATAGGTCTTGTATTTGCCATGGAAGCAATAAACACTGCCATTGAAAACCTGGCCGACTTTGCTTGCAATAAAAGAATAGAAGAGAGTATCAAAAAAACAAAAGATTTGAGTGCTGCAGGCGTTCTCTTTACTGCTATAGCAGCTTTGCTAGTTGGACTCATTATTTTTCTACCCAAGCTTCTCATCTTCTTGTTTTGAATTTAACAAACAATCATGATAAACACTGATAACTATTTCGAAGAGATTCGCACTATAAGAGATGCAAATAAAGCACTTACAGATAAAACGATAGTACTAAAACAACTTTTGGAGCGACTTTGCAAAGAGGCTACACAAAGTGAGGCCATGCAATTCTCTACATTATTTTCACGTATCGTGTTTATTGCTCAAAAGTATAATCTTTCAAAAAAAATTGAGTGGGAGTTGCAAAACTTTCGTGTGAAGGTGAAAGAGCAAATAAAAAACAGCACTCCCGTTGACCTAAAAACATACAACCAGTCTGAACAAGCAATAATAGAACTATGCAAATATCTTAATGGTGAAACCATAACTGAAGCAGCTGATGAGACAAAATTATCGGAGAAAGAAGCTACAAGTTACAACAATGGAGTCAATACTATTGAAGATGCATTACGTGTTCAAATACTATCGATAGACAAAGATAATTGCACCATGCTGTGTGCAGTTGAGAAAAATCCGGGCAAGCAAGTTACTGTTCGCTACAATGTGAGTCCAAATAATGATATATTCACTCCTTCTGTTTCACTTTTCAAAGAGAATGCTCAACTCAATATTATTGATAACACCATAGATGAAAATGGGCACTTAATACCTAAAAAAATTGTGTTAGAACCTGACTACTTGATTGATGCATCGGCCATTGCTATGTGTTTCAACAACTATAGCATATCGCACCTCAACTATTTTATGAATAAGTTTCAGTTGATGGAAAATAGAAGCTATCTCTTGTTGGGAAACCTGGCCAATTACTTTTTAGATGAACTGATTTTTGCAGACAACCCCGATGAACTAAAGTTTGAAGAGGTTTTTTTGCAATCATTCAAGCAATCTCCTTTTGAGTATGCTACTTGCGAAGACATTATATGTGATAAAGACTTTCGTGAGTTTATGGATAAAGCCCAAATTCAATTCCACAATATAAAGCGTGTAATAACTCACGACTTTCCTCAGCAAAACATCAATCCTCGGAAGAGTACACTTGAACCCTCGTTCTTTAGTGAGAAGTATGGTTTTCAAGGGCGATTAGACCTCTTGCAAACAAGCTCTGATGAAAGCTCCTACAAGATTGTAGAATTGAAATCGGGCCGATTGCCTTGGCCCACTCATAATGTGGGTAAAATAGATTTAAGCCATGAGGTGCAAACTGCTGTTTATAGATTAATGATTGAGAGTGTTTACAATCAAACTTCGCGCAGTATTGATGCAGCCATTCTCTATTCTGCAGGTATACATCCTGGACAAAACTTGCGATTTGCAGCTATATATCAAAACTTAGAAAAGGAGATACTCAATCTGCGCAATCTTATTGTTTACAATGAATATGCAGTGAGCCAAGGAACTGTAGAAGATGTGCAAGCACTATTTAGAAGCTTGCGAACAATGATAAGTAGCACGGAGAACACACCTGACTTTTTTATTCAAAAAATAAGAACAATCGAAAATACCCTTATTCAGTGTACACCATTAGAGAGAATGTATTTCTATCGGTTTGTTCAATTCATTTCAAAAGAGCTATACTTGCAAAAAATTGGAGATATAGCCCACGAATCTCCTGTGGGTGTTGCAGCATTGTGGAATAGTGAATTTTGGGAACGTGCAGAAGCGTTAGACCTCCTTTACGACCTCACTATCAAAGCAATTGAGGATAGTGGCAATGATATGAAAATTGTTTTCAAACGCGCCACACAAGAAAATGAGTTAGTCAACTTTCGCGAAGGTGATATCTGCATTGTTTACCCTCGCAATAGCGAGCAAGATAATGTGTTGAATAATCAGATTCTAAAAGGAGTTGTCTCCACCATTAATGCAGAAGAAATAGAGGTGCGCTTTCGTTACAAACAGCGCAATAAGAAACATTTTATCAACAATACCTATTGGGCTATAGAGCACGACACCATGGACTCGTCATACAATAGCATGTACAAAAGTCTCTTTATGTTTCTCAATGCAGCCCGAGTGAAGAGAGACCTCTTGCTGGGAGTTACAGCACCCACATCGCAGGAGGTATATTTTGATGAATCGACCCCTTACACAGACAAAGTTATTGATAAAGCAATGGCAGCCAACAACTATTTCTTAATAGTTGGACCGCCTGGCACCGGAAAGACTTCTGTATTTGCACGCCGTTTGATTGAAAACTATTACGCAGACAAATCGAAGAATATATTGGTGCTGGCATATACTAACAGGGCTGTTAATGAATTGTGCGAAGCTGTTAATGCGGCTTTTGGATGCGAAGATGGGACATGCAACAAGTATATACGTATAGGAACAGAATTATCATGTGGAGCCCCATACAGACATCGTTTACTGCAAAATATTGCAGAAAAGTCTATCAGTAGAGCAGCTTTGCTGCAAGAGTTAGCAGAAACACGCATCTTTATTTCCACACTCTCTTCCATCAATGGTAAGCAAGAGCTATTCAACCTCAAGAAATTTGATGTTGCTATTATAGATGAAGCCTCGCAAATATTAGAGCCTCAATTGATGGGAGTGTTATCAAAAGTAGAGAAGTTTATTCTTATTGGCGATCACAATCAACTTGCCACTATTGTGTTGCAAAACGAGTACAGTTCGGCAGTAAAAGAGCAGGAATTGTTAGATATTGGCTTGCAAGATTGTCGTATCTCATTTTTTGAGCGCTTATTACAAACTTGCAAAAAGAACCAATGGGAGCAAGCCTATTCACAGCTGAAAGATCAAGGAAGAATGCATATTGATATTTCTGCCTTCCCTTCAAAGTTTTTCTACGAAGAGAATCTATTTCCTATCATGGATTGGCAAAACAATCCACTCACTCTCACTGATACTAAAGATGATGAGATGAACAGCAGAATTGCCAACAACAGGGTGCTATTTCTATCAACGGAGAATTTAATAGAAAACAACACTTCAAACAAAATAAACTACAACGAAGCAGACACAATAATAAGTCTTGTAGAATCAATATTGAAGGTGTATAATCAAAGCAATCAACCCATTAATGCTTCTCAAATAGGAATTATTGCGCCTTATCGCAATCAAATAGCACTTATAAAACAAAAACTGGCCGATGCCAATATTCCTGAACATGAGGAAATAAGTGTGGACACCGTAGAAAGATACCAAGGTAGTCAGCGCGATATTATTTTACTCTCTTTTTGTGTAAACAAAGCATATCAGTTAGATTTTCTTTGCAACCTCAACCACGATGGCACAGTTGATAGAAAGTTGAATGTAGCACTCACTCGTGCACGCAAACAGCTATTCATGGTGGGAAATGCAAACAAATTACGTCGTAACCCTATATATGCTAACCTACTCCATTTTTTGAAGGAAAAGACTGTGGTGTTGGAGAGGTAATGAAATTGTAATGGGTGAAAGAGAAAATCGTCTCACAAATGTCAAATGCTAGACTCAAGATTGAACTTTTATGCCATGTTTTTCAAATCGACGATGATGGATTGGAGTTTTATGACATGTTTTTTGAATATTGAGTCGTAGATTTGAAATTCAACACTTGTTTTTCAAATCTTGATCCGTAGATTTGAGATTCAACGCTTGTTCTTCAAATGTAGAGTCGTAGATTTGAAGAGTTAACGCTAATCTTTAAAAACTAAGATGATGTTTTCAGGATTTCAGAGCCCCAATTCTTGTTGATGAAAAAAGTTTAGAACACATATAATATAGAAGAGACGCAAATCATTGCGTCTCTTCTATATATCAGTTATATAAATCCTATAATTCTTTTACGCAGTTCTCACTCTATAATGACAACTCACCTTCCCCTTCATCATACTGCTCAACTTCGATTTTATTAAACGTTTACGAATAGCAGAGATATGATCAACAAAGAGAATACCATCTATATGGTCGTATTCATGCTGAATAACACGTGCAGTGAAACCAGTATAAGTTTCAGTGTGTAGCTCTAAATTCTCGTCAAGGTATTCTATTTCAATTGTCTCATGGCGAGGAACACTTTCATGTACAGCAGGGATACTAAGACATCCCTCTTCCATCGATGATACATCGCCAGAGCGATTGGTTATGCGTGCATTTATAAATACTTTCTTAAGGCCTTCGTATTGTGGATTTTCCTCATCGGCCAATGGAGAAAGATCTATTACAAACACTCTATCTTCTAGTCCTACTTGAGGGGCAGCCAACCCAATACCTTCTGCATTGTACATAGTTTCGTACATATTATCTATCAACTCTTTCAAGTTAGGGTAAGAAGCATCAATATCTTGTGTCATTTTTCTCAACACAGGATGACCATATATGTATATAGGTAAAATCATAATATTATAATAGTTTTATTTTCTCTCTCTTTTATAAGTCTGTTAGAGCAAATTCATTCGTCGTCCCTCCATATATCCTTGCAGTATAATGGTAGCACTTATCTCATCGACCAATGATTTGTTTTGACGTTGCTTTTTCTTCAATCCTCCGTCAATCATAGTTTGCTGTGCCATTTGAGAGGTAAATCGTTCATCGGAATACTCCACAGGGATATGAGAAATTTCTTTTTGCAGTTTTTTTACAAACGGTTTAATATATTGCATGCTTTCAGACTCCTCGTAATTCATTTGCCTTGGCAGACCAACAATAATTAGTTCAACGGACTCTTTAGCCACATAATCTTTCAGAAAGTTGATTAGAGTGTGCGATGGGACAGTAGTGAGCCCATTGGCTATAATTTGCAGTGTATCGCTAACCGCAATACCCGACCTTTTTCTTCCATAATCTATTGCAAGCAATCGAGCCATATCTGTATATACTTAAATATCAAAAACCTTACGTTTCAATTCAAAATCTTTTCCGAGATACTTCTCGCGTACCACTTCATTTGCTGCTAACTCATGAGCTGTACCCTGAAACAATACTTTACCTTCAAATAGCAAGTAGGCTCTATCTGTAATACTCAATGTTTCATTTACATTATGGTCGGTAATCAAAATGCCTATATTTCGGTATTTCAATTGTGCTACTATCGATTGTATGTCTTGCACTGCAATAGGATCGACTCCTGCAAAAGGCTCGTCGAGCATAATAAACTTGGGGTCTATAGCCAAACAACGAGCTATCTCTGAACGACGCCTTTCACCACCCGATAGTTGATCGCCCAAGTTTTTACGTACTTTATGCAAGCCGAACTCATCAATCAAGCTCTCCATTTTTTCGAGTTGTTCTTTTCTACTTTTATTAGTCATTTCTAATACTGAAAGAATATTATCCTCAACCGACATTTTGCGGAAAATGGAGGCCTCTTGTGCTAAATATCCAATTCCGTGCTGGGCACGTTTGTATACTGGAAACTTAGTGATGTTTTGGGAACCCAAGAATATCTCTCCTTCATTGGGCACTATCAATCCCACAGCCATGTAAAAAGTGGTTGTTTTACCTGCACCATTAGGACCAAGTAAACCCACAATTTCACCCTGCTTCACATCAATAGAAACATGGCTCACTACAGTACGCTTGCCATACTTCTTAACCAAATTTTCAGTGCGAAGCACCAAATGCTCTTGCTCTTTTGGTTCCTCAACAACAATATTATCTACTGCTATTGAATTATTGTTATTAATTTGTTCGTTCTCCATCTGTTTCCAATATTTATGCAAAGATACAAAATCTAAAAGAGTAGAATATCATTTCGCGCATAGAACTTATATAGAAATCACAATGAATGTTATTCGCCTATTATTATCTCAGCACTCTGAACCTCTCCACGAATGGGAGGATTGTTTTTTGCCAAACTCACTTTTAGAGCTGTTATTTGAGGAAACTCTTTCAGAATAGATTTATACACACGCATTGCTACATGCTCTAACAACTGCGAAGGCTGCTCCATTTGAGCTTTCACTAAATCATACACAATAGCATAACTTATAGTATCGTCAACGTTGTCAGTTTCGCAAGCACGCAACAAGTCAGCCGTCATGCATATATTTACTACATAATTGTTGCCAACTTTTGTTTCCTGTGCAAGCACTCCATGATACGCGTAAAACTGCATATCGGTGAGCTTTATACTCGTTTTCATTATATATCTGTTTATTATTCTAGTTCAAAAGTAACTATTATAAATGACCTATATCTATTTTTTGCATGCAAATTGTATTTTCCTGATATTTACTAGCATTGCTAAAACCAATTAAATAAAATAGCCTAAAGAAAAATGTGTTATTCTGAGTTTGCACAATAGATGAGTAAAATAGAATAGATGCTTTAAAAGAATGAAAACAAAAGAATAATTGAAAAAACAAGGCAATTCTTTATTAAATCAATGAAATAGACAGACAATACATATTTATAGACAAAACCATGATATTACTCCACCAACACCCTAAAGCACTCTACCAAAACATGTATACAACTGATAATTAGACCACAACGCACCTTCATATAGTTGCACAGCATTAAACTTCTCAGTATATTTGAACTCAATATAACAGTACAAACCCTTTAAAACAATTTGAATATGAAAAAGTATTTATTTTTAGTAGCAACGCTCTTGCTAACATTAAGTATGTCAGTATCTGCACAAAGATACAACAACAGAAGAAATGTTGACAATAGAAGCAACAATAGACGTAGCGAACAGATAATGAGAATGACTCCTCAAGAAAGAGTAGCACTAATGACCAAAGAGCTAAATCTGACAAGTAAAGAGGCAGCAGATGTTTTAGCTTTGTGTGAGAAACAAGAAGCTGAACGCATTGCACAAGTTACAGAACAAAGAAGTCAACACGCTATGGGCGTACAAAACCGTGACGCTCGCCGTCAAGAAATGCGCGAAATGAGAGATGATCAAGTGGAGAAACACTTTGCCGAACTCGAAAAAATTATCGGTAAAGAGAGAGTAGAAAAATGGAATACTCTACGTCAAGACATCAGAAATAATAACAGAGCAGGAAGAATAGACGGACGTGGATATAATCAGAACAATAGACAAAGTGTTGATAACAGAAGAATCAGCAACAACACTCGTAGCGACTATATGATGAGAATGAGTCCTCAAGAAAGAGTAGACCTGATGACCAAAGAGCTTGATTTGACAACTGAACAAGCCGCTAAAGTTTTAGCTTTGACTGAAAAACAAGAAGCTAAGCGCATTGCACAAGTTACAGAGAACAGAAATCTACGCAATTTAGGACCTCAAGATCGTGATGCCAGACGCAAGGAAATGAGAGATATGAGAGATAAGCAAGTAAAAGAACACTACGTTGAACTGGAAAGAATAATAGGTAAAGAAAAACTAGACAAATGGAATACTCTGCGCCAAGATGTAAGAGATACTAATAGAGCAGGAAGAAGAAACCCTGGATATCAAAATAGATAATAAACCTACTTGCACAAACATTTTTAAAAAGCACCTTTTTAGCAAAAAAGGGTGCTTTTTGTGTGCTTATCCCAAGACTGCCTCAATAATAACATCTGCATTAGAGAAACTTTATACTACATCTTCTAAACTAAATTTGGTTTGCATTAAAGAACATCAACCTATTTTTAACAGGCTATCAAGAACATAACAAAATGAATTCAATAATAATTTCAAGCTATTGAAAAATGTGATACATGCGAAACATATTTATTTTGTAAAACAACACAGATAAAGCTACTATACCTACAATTATTCACATTTTTATTATCTTTGTAAGTAAAACAACAAAACTTAGAACAATGAAAAAACTTATTTTTATGTTATCAACCCTTTTCTTGCTTGCAGGATGCACCAATGGCAAAGAAGCAGGAGCAGATGAAACTTCATCGCAAGATGTCACATTTGAGTATACTGCTGATAAATTTGCAGATGTAGAAATACTCCGTTATCAAGTTCCCGGATTTGAGAACCTTCCTCTTCAACAAAAAGAACTCATTTACTATCTTTCTGAAGCTGCGCTTGAAGGAAGAGATATATTGTATGACCAGCACAACAAGTATAACTTGACAATTAGACGGACACTTGAAGGAATCTATGAAAATTACTTTGGCGACAAAAATTCGGAAGACTTCAAAAAGTTTGAAACTTACCTAAAACGTGTTTGGATGGCTAACGGAATACATCATCACTATTCTGAAGATAAAATAATACCTGAATTTTCGGAAGAATACTTTACTCATTTAGTAAATTCAGTCGACCCTGCAAGAATGCCCGTTACAGATGGAGCATCGGCCAGTAAACTTGCAGAAAAACTTATCCCAATTATGTTCGATCCCAACATTATGCCTAAACGCATCAACCAGGCAGCAGGAGTAGACTTAGTTGAAACATCGGCTGTGAACTTCTACGAAGGTGTGTCGCAAAAAGAGGTGGAAGCATTTTACAACAAAATGAAAGACCCAAATGATAACTCTCCTATTTCTTACGGACTAAACAGCAAAGTAGTAAAAGAGAATGGTGTTGTAGCCGAACAGGTATATAAAGTAGGTGGAATGTACTCTCCCGCAATCGAACGAGTTGTGAAATGGTTGGAGAAAGCTTCTAATGTTGCCGAAAACAACGAGCAAAAACAAGTAATTGTAGCGCTAATCGATTTCTATAAAAGTGGAGACTTGGAAAAATATGACGAATACTCAGTTCTTTGGGTAAAAGACTTAGAATCAAGAGTCGATTTTGTAAATGGTTTTACAGAAGTGTATACAGACCCTCTGGGTATGAAAGGAACTTGGGAGTCTATTGTAAACTTCAAAGATATGGAGGCTACAAAACGAACAGAACTTATAAGCAACAATGCACAATGGTTTGAAGACAACTCACCAGTTGACAAGCAATTTAAAAAAAACGAAGTAAAAGGTGTGTCGGCAAAAGTTATTAATGCCGCAATGCTAGGTGGAGACTGCTATCCCTCAACACCTATTGGAATCAATCTGCCAAATGCCAACTGGATACGTCGCGACCACGGTTCAAAATCTGTTACTATAGAGAACATTACAGATGCATATAATAAAGCTTCGCTTGGAAATGGTTTTGCAGAAGAGTTTATGTGGAGCAACGAAGAAGTGGAACAAGCTAAGAAATATGGTTCTATTACAAGCAATCTGCACACAGACTTGCACGAATGTTTAGGTCATGGGTCAGGCAAATTGCTACCCGGAGTAGATAGCGATGCACTGAAAGCATATGGAAGCCCTATTGAGGAAACTCGTGCCGACCTATTTGGTCTTTATTATCTTGGCGATCCAAAACTAGTTGAACTTGGACTGCTTCCTGATAGCGAAGCTTACAAAGCACAATACTACAGCTACCTAATGAATGGAGCAATGACTCAGCTAACACGTATACAACCAGGAAAAGATATTGAGCAAGCTCACATGCGTAACAGACAATTTATTGCAACATGGATATTGGAGCAAGCAGAAGAGTCAAAAGCTGCCGAATTGAAACAGCGTGACGGAAAAACTTATCTAGTAATTAACGATTATGAGAAAATACGTGAACTGTTTGGTCAATTACTAGCAAAAATACAACATGTTAAATCAACTGGCGACTTTGAAAGTGCAAAAGAACTTGTAGAAAAATATGCTGTAAAGGTAAATCAACCCATCCACAAAGAAGTACTGGAAAGATATGAAGCTCTAAATCTATCTCCTTATCGTGGATTTGTAAATCCAGTTTACAAGCTTGTTACCAACGATAATGGTGATATAACTGATGTAACCGTTTCTTATGATGAGGGGTATGCAGAACAACACCTACGTTACTCAAAACAATACTCAGTGCTGCCAAACAACAACTAGAAACAACAATAGACAGATATCTCAAAAAAAGTTGCCTTAACCGGCAACTTTTTTTTACTTTCGCTTCTTCATACAATACCAACAAATATCCTTACATTATAAAAGATGAACTATCAAGAAACTGTTGAATATTTATACAAACAAACTCCCGCCTATCAGCGTGTAGGAAAATCAGCATACAAAGAAGGTTTAGACAATAGTTTAGCACTCGACACCTACTTTAGGTTTCCTCACAGACACTACAGAACCATCCATGTAGCAGGAACAAATGGCAAAGGGTCAACATCGCATCTCATGGCAGCTGTGCTCAGCAAGGCTGGATATAAAGTAGGATTGTATACATCGCCCCACCTCATCGATTTTCGCGAACGCATTCGTGTAAATGGCGAAATGATTGATCAACAGTTTGTAGTTGATTTTGTACAGAATCATCGCGAAGCATTTGAACCCATTATGCCCTCATTCTTTGAATTAACTATGGAGATGGCATTTGTTTATTTCCAACACATGCAAGTGGATGTTGCTATTATTGAAACAGGATTAGGCGGACGATTGGACAGCACCAATATTATTTCGCCCAATCTCAGTATTATCACAAATATAGGATTCGATCACACACAGTTTCTTGGTAATACTTTACCAAAGATAGCTGCAGAGAAAGCTGGAATTATTAAACCCAATACTCCTATAGTAATTGGAGAAGTAGAGAATGAGGAAGTAAGAAAAGTATTTATTGATAAAGCAAAAGCAGAAAATGCCTCTATTGTATTTGCAGAAGAAACAATGGATAACTTCACTTCGGAAATAACACCAGATGGTTGGATATTAAATAACGACAGCTATAAGAACCTTAGAAACGAATTAGGTGGATGGGTACAAAACAAGAATGCACGAACTGTGCTTACAGCTATTCAAGAGTTGCTGAAGCTAGGCTATAAGATTCCAAATCATGCTGTATACGATGGCTTTGCTAATGTTATAAAACTAACAGGACTAATGGGACGCTGGCAAACATTGCAGCAAAACCCAAGAGTAGTTTGCGACACAGGACACAATGAGCATGGTGTAAAATATATTGTGAAACAATTGAGCATGGAAAGCTACGAAAGGCTGCACATAGTATTTGGAATGGCCAATGATAAAGACGCAACTACCATACTATCGATGATGCCAAAGCATGCAATCTATTACTTTACGCAAGCTTCAGTTGACAGAGCGCTTGATGTGAGTACGCTGGCAGAAAGTGCTTCAAAATATGAACTAAAAGGGAACAAATATAACACAGTAGAATTAGCTATAAGTGCAGCAAAAAAAAACGCCAACGAAAAAGATTTTATTTTCATTGGCGGTAGTTCTTTTATTGTGGCTGATGCTTTAACGCTTAAAAAAAAATAATATACAACACTAAAAACAAGAGTCACAGCTTTTCACTATTTCCAAAGCAAAACAACCCTAAAACTATAATTAGTCAATACTGAATCGTCGCTACCTAAATCTGAACCTTGAATATAGAAAGCAACTGTGCTTGGTGAGCCATACATAAAGTCGCAACTGATGGTTTCAGTGTATATAATAGGATTTCCATTAATGTCATCCCCATCATAGTATGTGTGAACATAAGGCAGCAATTTCTGCACCTCATCAACACCTTGCTGGCCTATAAAAACATAACCCAACTGTACACCATTTTCATATATATACTTATTCATTTCTGGAAGATTGGCAACAGCTTCATATCTCTCTGCTGCATCATCCCATGTCCAATCTGCTTTTTTTATAGTAATGGGCACAATTTCCCACTGTGTTTCATTAAAATTTATTTGCTGTACAGGATCATCATCCGAACATGAATATCCTACTAGTAAAGTGAGTAGTAGAAGCGTTGCGTACTTTACTGATTTCAATACTTTAGTTTTCATATATCTGTCTATTTTACAATTATCAATGATTTGCTTTACTGTATTTGTTTTTATTTAAACGGATAAGCAACTATAAAAGTTTTAAATTACTCGTATTTTCTAAAAATAATAAAAACAAATATACAGATAATCACAATAGACTTCACTATTGAACTCCCCCTAAACTAAATTTAAAATTGCATACTTGAATTGCTTACTTGAAAAGATTCCTTATTTTTGTAATTCCAATAATTGGATAAAAGTAAATATACTTACTCTTCAAAAATAATAAAATAGATAATGATACAATATAAAGAGTTACTTCAGAGAGTGATGACCGAAGGCGTAAAAAAAGACGATCGAACAGGAACAGGTACAATAAGCCTATTTGGACATCAAAGTAGATATAATTTAGCTGAAGGTTTTCCTATGCTAACCACAAAAAAACTTCATTTAAAATCGATTGTCTATGAACTTCTATGGTTTTTGAATGGCGATACTAATGTAAAGTACTTACAAGAAAATGGTGTGCGTATTTGGAATGAATGGGCTGACGAGAACGGAGATTTAGGACCAATTTATGGCAATCAATGGCGCTCGTGGCCAGATTACAATGGTGGACATATTGATCAAATATCGGAAGTGATTGACACTATCAAAAACAATCCTGATTCGCGTCGCATTATTGTAAGTTCATGGAACGTAGCCCAATTACCACAAATGAACCTTGCACCCTGTCATGCTTTCTTTCAATTATATGTAGCAGATGGAAAACTGAGCTTGCAGCTCTATCAGCGCAGTGCTGATATATTTTTGGGTGTTCCTTTCAATATTGCATCTTACGCTCTTTTGCTAAAGATGATGGCACAAGTTACAGGCTTAGAAGAAGGAGACTTTGTGCACACTTTTGGCGATGCTCACATATACTCCAACCATATTGAGCAAGTAAAGCTACAGTTGAGCCGCGATGTGAGACCGCTACCAACTATAAAAATAAATCCTGATGTGAAAGATATCTTCTCTTTCAAATTCGAAGATTTTGAGCTCATCAATTATAATCCTCATCCACACATAAAAGGAAAAGTAGCCATATAAACTGATATTCAAAATGAATAAAAAAGCTAAAACAAAAAAACCAATAGCATCTATTGTTGTGATTATTGACGAAAACAATGCAATTGGTAAAGACAATGGTCTATTGTGTCATCTACCTAA
>CAZIUT010000003.1:0-26534 GCA_964542545.1 uncultured Dysgonomonadaceae bacterium
CAACTTTTGAGTGAATAGAGAAAGCAAAATCAAGCACTGTTGCCCCTTTAGGAAGTTTTTTTAAATCGCCCTTAGGAGTGAAAACAAAAACCTCATCATCATACAGGTTAAGTTTGAAATCTTCTAACTTACTCTCCTCATCGGTATCTCTGTTCTCTAAAGACTCGCGCATTGCAGTGAGCCACTCTTCAAAAGACGACTCTGCCTTAAGCCCTTTGTATTTCCAATGGGCAGCCAAACCACGCTCGGCCACTTCATTCATTCGTCGTGTGCGTATTTGCACCTCCACCCATTTTGCGTTGGGTCCCATCACAGTGATGTGAAGCGACTCATAGCCATTTGTTTTAGGTGTCGACAGCCAATCTTTAAATCTTTTAGGGTTGGGCTGATACATATCTGTGATGATGGAGTATACTTGCCAACAATGAGATTTTTCTTGCTCAATATCCGAATCAAGAATAACACGAATAGCAAAAAGATCATATATACTTTCAAAATCAGTTTGCTGCTTCTTTAGTTTATTCAAAATAGAATAGATTGATTTTGTGCGCCCTTTTAGTTCAAACTTCAAGCCTGTTTGTTCAAGCTTCTCTCTTATTGGAGCAATAAACTCATCTATATATTTGTCGCGCGAACGCTTAGTTTCATTTAGTTTTCTGGCTACATAATCATAAGCATCGCGGTCTGTATACTTCAAAGATAAATCTTCTAACTCCGATTTTATATTGTACAACCCCATGCGATGAGCCAATGGAGCATAAAGAAAAAGAGTTTCTACACCAAAGTCGAAACGCTTAGCATCATCCATATCTGTAACTTCTCTCATTTGCTGCACGCGCATAGCCAACACAATAAATATAACTCTCACATCTTGAATAAAAGAGAGAATGAGCTTTACATAGTTGTCCGATTTATCATCAGATTTCTTTGAATCTAATTGATGCACTTTTTGAAGACCTTGCAATATTACTTTAATTTCGTTTCCGAAAGTATTTTCTACCTCATTCAATGAAATATAATTAGCCTGAAGTGCATCAAACAAAAGTATAGAACAAACAGATGCTTGTTTCAGTCGTATCTCCTCAACTGCTATAATGGCTGTTTTAAGAGAAAACATTAACTGATTGAGCGATGCTTCATTTTCAAATATAGCATTATCTTGTTTTATAATTGCTGACAGCTTATTCATCTCTTCCAACGACATTGTTTCGCGCAGAAAGGAGTAGACTTTTTTATACAAGCTAAAAAAATAAGTGCTATCTATTTTATTTAAATCTTCCATTGTACGGTGTGATTCTCTATTTTGAATCGAAATATATCTTCTTGATTCTGTAAAAATACGAATTTATCTATTTATTCACGGTTAAAATATGAAAAGTATATGTATAAAATGAGATTAAAAACTTATTTTATATACTTATTGTCACAGTTGACTACGATAAATATACTTATATTTGTGAATCAAAAACTTATAACCAAACAAAACTCTAATATGAAGAAGCTACTTACGCTACTCTCTTTTATCGCCGTTTTACTTTGGGCCAGTAAGCCACCCACTACAGCAGAACTAAACAACGATTGACAGTTTACACAAACTAATAAAAACGAATGGCGCTCTGTCACTGTGCCTAGATCTGTACAACGCGACCTGATAAGACTGGAAGAACTGCCCAATCCGTATTTTGGTGCTAATGAGGATAGTGTGCAATGGGCGGAGGACAAAGACTGGGATTTAAAAAAAGTTTCCAGTTGACTAAAGAACATTTGAATTATGATGATGCTCTTCTTACTTTTGAAGGGCTAGACACACATGCTGATGTGTTTCTTAATGGCTCTAAACTGTTTCATGCTGAAAACATGTTTGTAAAACATGAACAGTCAGTGAAAGAGTTATTGAAAGAAGGCGAAAACCACCTCTATATTCGTTTCTACTCGCCCATTGAACATATGATGCCTGCCCGACTTACAAATGGTTTTGAATATCTGGTTGGGAATGATGCTAGGGATGAAAAAATGAGTATCTATTCGCGAGAAGCTATCACTACGGGTGAGACTGGGGAATGCGTTTAGTGCAAATGGGGATATGGCGACCCGTGTATCTTGCTCTATACAATAAATTGCGGATAGATGATTTTTTTTTGTGCAACAAGAATCTGTGTCAGAAGATATTGCTCAAATAACAAACTATGTAGAAGTGTATGGCCTTGCTGAAAATGCTAACAATGCAAAGGTAATTGTGAGTTATGATCTGCCCAACCATAAACTATCCGATGCTAATAATCTCACATTGCAGCTATCACTCATCGATTTTAAAGGAGAAGTAATAAAGTATATAGAAACTAAAGGTAGATGCTAAAGCAAACGCAACTGAAAAGGTGTATTCTCTGGCAATAGCAGACTTTGCTACAACTCAACAACAGGAGAACAGTGTGGTGAGCGCACAACTTATAGACGACAAGAGTAACACTATTGGCAAGATCAACTATTTCTTCTATTGGCCCAATAAGCTAAACTTCGGTGAAGACCTGCTCTTATTCCGATGAGTAGTGAATAATGAACAGACAGAGCCGCACACCGCTCTTAAATCTTAACTTATAACCTCTTAACTCAACACGTCTTCAAATTCTATATGTTCAGAAGCCAAGAAGAAAACCTTGTTTGTAATAGCACTTGTGTTTGTTTTTAGTTGCTTGTAATAGGCTGCAAAGTCATCATCGGGTGCTTTGAGCCCCATCATAACCATGGTGCTCTCATGCGACTCTTGTTCTAAGATATCCCAAAACTTTCGCCCACCAGACACGATGATATCAAAACTGAAATCGACCCTCATCTCTTGCAATATACTTTTGAGGTTTTCGCGTGTGCCTTTGGCAGCCTCTTCAGTTGTTACTACCATTTTTACACACACCGATATATTGTCCCAGCGAGGACTAGTTTTGATGAGATGTGCAATAATCATCATAAACCCACCATTGCCCTTGAGACCACCCCACCAAAGGTCTATTTTTTTTGCGCCTGCAAAATCGAGTTTAAAATCATTTTGAAGAATAATTACATTCCTATTAGATTGATAGAAGTGAGCTATCATTTCGCAATAAGAATTGTGATGGCTATTTTCTTCTGTATCGCCCAACAGAACAGTGTTGGGCACAAGGCTACCCAAACCATAAGAATTGACCAATTGCTTAGAGCCCACAAATGGGTCTTGGGCTTTGGTAACCCGCACAAGGGTTTTAATATTTTTGCTCCTAAGATATAGCGATATGTTTTGTGCATGTTTGTTTACACGTTCTTGTGTAACTCCTTTCTCGGGTAGAATAGTGGCTACAGTTATTAATCCTTTTTCTTGCGCCACACCATAAGCAAAGTCAATTAGGTGCCATCGTTTGGTGGGCACTCCTGAAAACACTAATAGATTGGGGCGCCAGCTTTTGGCATGATCTGCTTTTAAGTCTAACCTTAACAAAGCATAGCGCACAACTTGCAGAAGCATCCCCCTTGTTACATCGCCAAAAGTAGTTTTTAGTCTTCTGCGCCTCAACCATACATATATGCCTATAATGAAAACCATAGCAACAACAGTTGCAAGGGCATTTATCAAAAACATAACAGCCACACAACCCACTGTGCCAAGAAGAGAGAATACCCAATGTACCCTAAATTTGGGGCGAAAAGATGGGCTCTGCAACATGGTTTCGATGCCAGATGTGAGGTTGAGTGTGCCATAAGTGGTGAGGAAAAACATGGTGAGGATGGGTGCTATCATATTTAAATCGCCCACAATAATAAGCACAAGAGCAACAAGCGATGTGAAGATGGTGGCGGCACGTGGTATTTTTTCTGGTCCTGAACCTTTAGCCAAAAAGGAGAGTTTTGAGGGCAACACTTTGTCAAGCACCAAAGCTTGCAACACGCGTGGCGCCCCCAACAGACTGCCTACAGCACTTGAGAGTGTGGCGCCCCATATACCAAGCAATATGGCTAGGCCCCAAAAAGCAATGCGTTGCATAATCATGTTGTCACTTACCAGAGTAACTGCATCGGCTCTGTAGGCAAAGAAAAAAGGAACAATCATGTAGATAATATACCCAACACCCACAGCCATAAATGTGCCTTTGGGAATAGACTTGGCAGGGTCTTTTAAATCGCCCGACATATTTACTCCTGCCATAATACCTGTAACGGCAGGAAAAAACACTGCAAACACTGTCCAAAATCCTACTGGATTGGCTACTGGACCTTCAAGTAAATTGTAACTTGTGCCTCCAATGGGCGACCCAAAGAAGAAAGAGACAAGTGAGAAGGCAATAACTGCCAATATAACAAACTGAGCCCTAATGGCTGCTTTGGTAGAAAACAGAGCCAAAAGGCTCAAGAGAATAGTTGTGACAATACCTACCAACTTAATATTTAAAGACGGAAATATGGCCACCATACTCTCTGAGAAACCCATGATATAGAGGGCTACTGAAAACGCTTGTGCCAGGAAAAGAGGTATACCAATAGCACCACCTATTTCTATGCCCAAAGATCTGCTTATCAGAAAATAGGCTCCTCCTGCTTTTACAGGTGCATTGGTAGCAATAGATGCAATGGATAGTGCTGTGAGGAAGGTAATTGAGGTGCCCAAAGTTACAATAGCTAATGTGCCAATAAGACCCACATTACCCACAACCCACCCAAAACGCAAGTACATAATTACACCCACTACTGTGAGTATAGAGGGAGTGAATACTCCACCAAAGGTATTTAAACCAACTGCTTTGTTTTTAATATCGTTTTTGATAGCAATAAATTTATTTGTGTGAAAGAGTTGTGTAAATATATAAATAAAAAAGAGAATTGGACAGAATAAGTTTATTATTATTTAATATAATAGATAGACTCCACTTTCTCTCCCCTCCTTGCTATCTTTAGTACATAACCCGTATTATTCATCACTTTTTTATTAGTATATATGTAAACGATTAATAATCGAGGGGGGCTGATTTGTTGCAATAATCTCCGTTGGATGGTTCTCTCACTTTTAATTTTTATCATCATCATTTAATTTAGCATCACCAGCATCAATAATAGCATCAAGAAAATCATCAATTTCATCATCATCATCATCATCTTCATCCATCCAAACTTTCAATGGTTTTTGAGGTCCATGTTTATAAAAAACAATAGCTATAATTAAACCGCTTACTCCCCCAGCAAAATGCCCTTCCCATGATACATTAGTATCTAAATGCATAGACCACGGAAACATATTCCACACAGTGCTGCCATACAAAAAAGCTACTACTAAAGAAATTGCTATAAGCGGTGTATGCTTACGGAACAGCCCACTAAAGAAGAGAAAAAACGACAAGCTATAAATAACACCACTAGCACCTATATGCCACGCTTCTCGGCCAATAATCCAAGTGAAAAACCCACTAAGCAACCATAAAAGAAGGAAAGTTTTGTGAGCAATCTCACTGTAAAAATAGTATAAACACCACATAAGTACCATAAGCGGAATGGTGTTAGAGAAAAGATGTTTTGCTGATTGATGAATAAAAGGGGAAAGAAAAAGCCCTGTCAGCCCTTTCAATTTCAATGGATAAATACCGAATTTATAAAATTGTAGGTTTAGTGAAGTATCTAATATGAGCAGAAGCCAGAGCAAACAAATAAAAACAATAGTGGGAACAAAAGCTATCCGCATTCGCTTCTTCTCAATAGTAAAAAAAACATCCTGGTTCTCATTCATAACTAAAGTGTTTTACATACAAAACAAATTTACAAATGAATAATGCATCTACAATACGAATTAAAGTAAAAATAAGATACTTTTCATTTGTTTACTAATATTAATATTTATATCTTTCGGGTAAATTAAAATCTAAAAGGCTACAAACATGAGTTATCTTAAATTCGATAAAGATTTAATTATAAGTCTTGAATATTCTTTGTATCGCAATGTATTGCGTACTAATAGAAGAGGCGCTTACCACAACACATCGATTTCTGGGTGTAATACAACCAAGTATCAAGGATTATTAGTGATGCCTGTTCCTAATTTAGATGATGATAATCATCTTATATTATCATCAGTAGATGAAACAGTTATACAGCATGGTGCAGAATTTAACTTAGGTATTCACAAATACTCTGGCGACAATTTTAGTCCACGCGGACACAAGTATATTCGTGAATTTAGTAGCGAGGGTATTCCAAAAACTATATACCGCGTTGGAGGAGTTATATTGTCAAAAGAAATTATGTTTTCATCACAAAACAATTCGGTGATGATACGTTACAAACTTATTGAGGCTCACTCTCCAACAACAATTAGGTTTAAACCATTTCTAGCTTTTAGAAATGTGTTTCAATTAACTCAAGAGAATGATACTGTAGACAAATCTTATAGAGAGGTCGAAAATGGAATTAGCACATGTATGTATAAGGGATATCCCGAACTGTATATGCAACTTGATGCTAAAGCCGATTTTATATATCAACCTCATTGGAACAAAGGAATTGAATATTTACAAGATATGCAAGCAGGTGATACATATAAGGAGGACCTATATGTGCCAGGATATTTTGAAATGCCAATAAAAAAAGGAGATTCAATTATCTTTGCTGCTGGAGATTTTCTAAAAGACACAACAAAACTTGCAGAGGAATTTGAAAAAGAAATAAAGAAGAGAACTCCACGCAACTCTTTCTATAAATGTCTGAAAAACTCGAGCCACCAATTTTTTTATATACCGCAACCTGGCGAACAGTACCTGCTTGCAGGCTACCCATGGTTTAAAGTACGTGCAAGAGATCAATTTATTTCTCTACCAGGATGCACACTTGCAGTAAATCGTGTTGACGATTTTGAAAAAATAATGGACACGGCTATTGTACAAATCAAAAAAGTGATGGTTGGAGAACCTTCCAACGAACTATTGAAAGAAATAGAAGCACCTGATGTGCCATTATGGGCAATATGGGCTTTACAACAATATGCCAAAGAAAGACCTGAACAGTTTCAAGAAAAATATGCAGATATAGTTATTGAAATTCTAGAGTATATACTAAACAATAAACACTGGAACTTACGCGTAGATGGAGATAATGGACTGCTTTATACAAATGGACACAAAAGACCTGCTAGTTGGATGAATGCTCAATTAGATGGCCGTCCGGTGACACCTCGCTCAGGCTACTTAGTTGAATTTAATGCATTGTGGTACAACGCTCTTAAATTTGGAGAGGAAGTGTACAAAAGCAAGGGTGAGAGCATGATGGAGCATCACATGACACGAAAAAGCGACTTAGTGAAAGAGTCATTCACTGCAATATTTTTAAACAGCGCTGGTTACCTTTTTGACTTTGTAGATGGGGGGCACTCAGATTGGAGCTTGAGACCCAACATGCTCTTTGCAGTATCGCTTGACCACTCTCCACTTGAGAAACATAGACAAAGATCAATAGTTGACTACGCTACAAAAGAACTGCTCACAACATCTGGTATCAGATCATTGAGCCCTAAAGATGAAAAGTTTAAACCTTACTTTTCTAGCAATCCTGGCGAAAAAGAATACACATACTTCAATGGGCCTGCATTTCCATGGCTACTTGGCCCATATATAGAAGCCTATTTAAAGGTATATAAACATAGTGGCCTATCATTAGTAGATAGAATTATGGTAGATATAGAAAGTGAATTGTCTAACGATTGCATTGGAAGCCTATCAGAAGTGTACGACTCTAGTCCTCCATTTATTGCACATGGTGCTTATTCATTTGCAATGAGCGTTGCAGAAATATTACGCGCAATGAATCTTATGAAGGAATACAATTAAACGAAATAGAAATAGATAGATTATGAAAGCACTCATGTTTGGATGGGAATTTCCACCCCATATATTAGGTGGACTTGGTACCGCAAGTTATGGATTAACGAGAGGGATGTCAAAGCAAGAGGATATGGAAATCACATTTGTGATACCAAAACCTTGGGGCGATGAAGATAAGAGCTTCCTAAATATAATAGGAGCTAGCAACACGCCCATAGTTTGGCGCGATGTTTCTTGGGAAAAAGTTGAAGAAAGATTTGGTAGTGTGATAGACCCTCAGGAATATTTTAATTTGCGTGATAATATTTATGCCGATTTTAATTATATGCCCGTTAATGATATGGGATGTATAGAGTTTTCAGGAAAGTATCCTGATAATTTACTTGAAGAGATAAACAACTACTCAATTGTGGCAGGTGTAATTGCACGAACACATGATTTTGACATCATTCACTCGCACGATTGGTTGACCTATGCAGCTGGAATACACGCTAAGAAGGTAACTGGAAAACCATTGGTAATACATGTTCACGCAACAGATTTTGACAGAAGTGGTGGTAAAGTTAATCCTACTGTTTATAATATTGAAAAAAACGGTATGGACCATGCAGATCATATTATGTGTGTGAGCAACCTCACTAGACGTATTGTAATAGAAAAATATCATCAAGACCCAAGTAAGGTAACAGCTGTACACAATGCGGTGGATCCTCTTAGTGGTGACAAATTGGCAGTAGAAGGGCAAAAAAATGTAAAAGAAAAAGTAGTTACCTTTCTAGGCAGAATAACAATGCAAAAGGGGCCTGAGTATTTTGTTGATGCTGCAACACAAGTATTGAAAAACACCGACCACATACGCTTTGTATTAGCTGGCAGTGGCGATATGATGAACCAAATGATAAGACTAGTAGCTGACAGAGGTATAGCAGATAAATTTCACTTTACTGGCTTCCTGAAAGGAAAACAAGTTTACGAGTTACTTAAATCGAGTGATGTATATGTGATGCCTTCTGTATCAGAACCTTTTGGCATTTCGCCATTAGAGGCTATGCAATGTGGTGTGCCATCCATTATATCTTATCAATCTGGCTGCTCCGAAATATTGAACAATGTAATAAAAACTGATTATTGGGATGTTGATGCTATGGCTGATGCCATATACTCTATCTGCACACATCCTGGCATAGCCGAATTCTTAAGCGTAGAGGGAAAGAAAGAGGTAGATGCAATAACATGGGAAGATGTGGGTCTAAAAGTGCGTGGCATATATAACAAATTTGTAAAATAGATAAACCAATAGACTGAAAAACTAATAGAATATGAAAAAGATTTGCTTTTACTTTCAAATACATCAACCCTTTAGGTTGAAACGTTACAGATTCTTCAATATAGGAAAAGACCACTATTACTACGATGACTTTTCTAATGAAGACATTATACAAAAAATGGCTGCGCAGTCGTTTATTCCAGCCAATAGAATGCTTTTTGATTTAATAAATCAATATAAAGGAAGATTTAAAGTTGCTTTCTCTATATCTGGAACTGCTCTTGAACAGCTGGAAATTTATGCTCCTGAGGTTATTAGCGGACTAAGAGATTTGGCCAACACAGGAAATCTAGAATTCTTAACAGAAACTTATGCACATTCTTTAGCCTCAATATTTGATCCTATAGAATTCAAAAATCAAGTGAAACAACATTCAGATAAAATTGAAATGTTGTTCAATCAAAAGCCAACAACTTTTAGAAACACCGAGCTTATATACTCCGATGATATTGGTAAAGCTGTATACGAGTTGGGATACAACAAAATGATTACAGAGGGTGCTAAACATATATTAGGATGGAAAAGCCCCAACTTTGTTTATAGTTCATCAGTAGAACCTAAATTGAAGCTTTTGCTTAAAAACTCAAAGCTTAGCGATGATATCATGTTCCGATTCTCTAACTATAATTGGAGCGAATATCCGTTAACAGCAGATAAGTTTATTGACTGGATTGACTCTACACCAAAAGAAGAAGAGGTGGTTAATTTATTCATGAATTATGAAACATTTGGCAGCATACAGCCTTCTCATACAGGTATCTTTGAATTTATGAAAGCATTGCCACATTTTGCATTTGAGAAAGGAATGAAATTCTCTACACCATCAGAAGCAATAAGTGAGAGCAGTCCTGTAAAAGGTTTAAGTGTTCCTTACCCTATATCATGGGCAGATGAAGAAAGAGACTTAAGCGCATGGATTGGAAACACATTGCAGAAAGAAGCCCTTAGAACTTTGTATAGTATAGGTGAAAGATTGCGGATGGTAAACGATCGTAGATTGAAGCAAGACTGGTTGTATCTGCAAACTAGCGACCATTTCTACTACATGTCTACCAAGCATTTCTCTGATGGAGCTACTCATAGCCAATATAGTCCATTCCCAACGCCCTATGATGCTTTCAGTAATTACATGAATATTCTGAGTGATTTTATTGGAAGAGTGAAAGCTCAATTTCCTGACTCTGTTGAAAATGAAGAGTTAAATGCACTTCTACTAACAATCAATAACCAAGCTCTTGAAATAAAAAGCTTACAATCAAAACTTAAAACTGTTATTGATAAAAATGAGGAAAAACTTGTAGAGATACCTAACAAAAAAGTAAAGAAGGAGACAAAAAAATCTAAAAACTAGTGATTTTAAGCCCTATCTTTTCTATTCCTTTAAGTTTTAGATCCTGCATTGCATGACGAATACAAATTTCATTGTGCAATGCAGTATCTACCTTAAAGTTGGTTTTATAAAGAACCGACAATTGCCGAGTAGCACCATTGCCACTACCATACCACCTGCCATAATTATCTACCAAAACACACTCAATAGTATCTTGCAGAAAAACACTATCTTGATGGATGTGATCTAAATATAAAAACAGACTTTTATATTTATAACTAATGCTGTGCAATATCTCTAACGATAATGCATTATCGTTTACTGACTTTATAGATATAGAGTCTAAAGAAAAACAGATATCTTGATACTTGCTCCATTCATTTTCTGGAATAGGTGTAAACTTATAATAAACTTCACCTTCATTGCATGAAAAAATGCAAGCTGATATAGCCAAACAAATAAGAAATCGAATAATACTACTTGCCATCCTGAGCAGGACCCTTGTTTGAATTAGGTCTGTTTTTATTGGGAGTGTTTTTATTTCTACGACGGACTGATGATTTTCTTCTTCTCTTCTTTGATTTACTCTTTATCGAATCATCAAAACGAGTGATACTATCGTCATTTAAAGATCCTCCTCCATAAAGCTCTTTAGGGGCTTGAGCCTCCTGTACCTCTGTGACCAAACGAGTAGGTTTTATACCCTTTCTGTTTAAATTGATTACTTCATAAACTCTATCTTTATGGATAGTTGTTAATGTAGATAATGAGTTGCGACCCATTGAATAAGTCATCATTCCTGAAAATATATCAGTTTTGAAATGATAATAGAGCCCTTCTTGAGTTTCTAGATTAACCTCGCGCGAAGGTAGTTTTCTTTGAGCTTCAATATAGGCATCCACTTCATAATTAAGACAGCACTTTAATTTAGCACACTGTCCTGCAAGCTTCTGCGGATTGATAGATAGCTCTTGAACACGTGCAGCCGATGTTGATACAGAAACAAAATTTGTGAGCCAACCGCTACAACACAACTGACGTCCACAAGGACCAATACCGCCTATACGCCCTGCTTCTTGCCTTGCACCAATCTGCTTCATTTCCACCTTTACTCTGAACTCACTTGCAAGTATCTTTATAAGCTCTCTAAAATCGACACGTCCATCTGCAATGTAATAAAAGATAGCTTTATTGCCATCTCCTTGATATTCTACATCACCAATTTTCATATCTAAGCCCAAATCTTGAGCAATTTCTCTAGAGCGAATCATTGTTATCTCTTCACGTGCTTTTGCTTGATTATATTTTTCCAAATCGCTTTCGCGTGCAATTCTATATATACGTCTTATGCCATCTTCATTGGGGCGAAATTGGTTCTTTTTCATTTGTAAAAGCACCAATTTACCAGTAAGAGTTACAGTGCCAATATCGTGTCCAGGCAGAGCCTCAACAGCAACCATGTCACCTTGTTTAAGCTCTATATTGTTGCTATTTAAATAAAAGCATTTGCGCGTATTTTTAAATTGAACTTCAACTAAATTGGTGCAATCCTGCATCTCAGGATAGTCTTCTAGCCAATTGTATGTATGTAGTTTAGCATTAAAACCACGACACTTTAAAAGTTCTCTATTTTCTTTATTTATTAAAATGCTTTCAGCATTAAATGCTTTCAGCGAATCTTTATCTATTTCGTATTCCATTATATAATAATAAACCGGCTTTCAATAAAAACTTTACGAAGCTGGTCTCTTTCATTTTTTTTGTTTAAAACCTTTGCAATATAACAAATTATTTTTTCATTAGCATAGTTAATTTCAAACATAAATCTAAAAAAATAATTCTAGCATTTCCATTTTGTTCTATTTGTCTATGAGCCAAAGAGAACTCATGAGCCAAAACTTCAATATTGGTTTCATTTATAGCAGCAGAATACTGCTGTCCTAGACGTTGTTCTTCTCTATTAAGATATACCAATTCTGGCACATTTAAATTGCTTACAAAATACTCCCTGAAAATTCTAAGCGAATAAATAAGGAAGCTTTTTTGAGCCTCACGCCCTATTTTAGACAATTCATCGGCAATTTGTTTTATAGATTGTATTTTTCTTGAAAAAGAAGCACGCATCATTCTATCAAAAAGATTTAAAAAAACCTGAGAATCATCGCCTGCTTCAATTAGCTCAATAGCTTTTGTGTAACTTCCATTGGCAATATGTGCCACAGATTGTGCATCGCTTAACGTGAGACTATAGTTTTCTGTTATTGCACCAATCATATCATCATAATTAATTGGCTTTATATAGATGGGCTGGCAACGCGACCTTATAGTGGGTATTACTTTATCTAAATCTTCTGATACTAATAAGAATATTGTTCGAGCTGGTGGCTCCTCAATCATTTTTAAAAGCTTGTTGGCACATTCTAAGTTCATCTTTTCTGGAAGCCATACAATCATTATTTTGTATTTCGCTTCGTAAACTTTTAGGCTCAACTTTCTAATAATCTCCTCGCTTTCTTGCGCATATATCATCCCCTGCGCATTTTTAGCATTAATATATTGCAGCCAATCGTTTAGATTGAAATAGGTTTTCTGTGCTAAGAAAGAGCGCCATTGAGGCAAGTAATTATCGCAAACAAGCAACTTCTCTGCTCTTTTCTGCACCATTGGAAATGCAAAATGCAAATCGGGATGAGCCAACTTGTCAAATTTAGAACACGATGGACACTTACCACAAGCATCTATATCAGAGGGATTGGTGCAATTAAGATATCGTGCATAAGCAATTGCTAATGGTAGTTTACCAATTCCTTCAGAACCATAAATCATGCGTGCATGAGGCACATAACCTTTTTGAACTGATTCAATAAGATGTCTTTTTATATCGGCTAGTCCAATTAAGTCTCTAAAATACATAAGATTACATTTTTCTCATAAAGCTATGCCAAGTGTCTCATTTTAATATTAGCAAAGCTAATATATTTCTTTAGCCACTTTATAAACAATTTCGGAGGCCATGTATGTATAAAAATGAATACTTGGCACTTCATACTCAACCAGCTCTTTGCACTGCGCAATGCACCACTCAGCACCTACTTGCTTAGCATCTTCATCTGTATGGCAGTTTTGCAACTCCCTAGCCAAAGCATCGGGTATACTAGATTGGAAGATATTTGGAAGTATTGTTAGTTGATTTTTCAGATGAATTGGCTTTATACCAGGTATTATCGGTATAGATATTCCTTCTTTTCTACACAGTTCAACAAAGTTAAAGAACTTTTCATTATCGAAAAACATTTGAGTAACCAAATAGTCAGCTCCGTTCTCAACTTTCTTTTTTAAATAAAAAAGATCTGACTCAATACTTGTTGCTTCAGCATGCAGCTCGGGATAACAGGCCATTCCGTAGGAAAAAGGAAACTCTGGAGCATCAAATAATGAACCGTCAAATGCAATGCCTTTATTGAAATTATTCACCTGTGTTTGTAAACCTGTTGCATAATCATGACTATCCATAGCTAATTGCTCATCATCAAGCTTTGAAGTGTCGCCTCTAAGAAGCAATAAATCATGAACTCCCAGAAACGACAAGTCAAGCAATGCATATTCGGTTTCTTCTTTAGTAAACCCTTTACTTATAATATGTGGAACAGCAGTTATTCCATATTTATTTTGTATGGCCGCAGCAATAGCTACAGAGCCAGGACGCTTGCGGATATTTCTCTTTACCAAAGTGCCATCTTGTCTCTTTTCAAATAGGTTCTCGCTATGGTGTGTAGTTATATTAATATACTTAGGGTCGAATTCTTTGAGTCGATCAATTACATTAAAAACTTTTTGAATGCTATTTCCCTTGAGTGGAGGGAGCAACTCAAATGAAAAAGCTGTTTTCCCTTTATTATTTCTAATTAAGTTAGATACTTTCATAAAAAGACATTAAATATTTATCTAAAGATAGCCCTAAATAAGTCGCTTCCATTTGCATAAATAAGTAACCCAAACAAAAGAACCATACCAGCTACCTGAGCATACTCCATAAACTTCTCGTTGGGTTTTCTACGACTCACTACTTCGTACAGTAAAAACATAACATGTCCTCCATCAAGTGCAGGTATAGGTAGTATATTCATAAAGGCTAAAATAACCGATAAAAAAGCTGTCATTTTCCAAAATGCAAACCAATTCCACATAGCGGGGAAAAAGTTACCAATTGCCCCAAAGCCACCTAAGGAAGATGCTCCCTCACGTGTGAAAACATACTTAAACTGACCTATATATCCTTTTAAAGTGCGCAAACCAAAATTTACTCCTTGAGGAAACGATGCAAAAAACGAGTATTCGTTGCGAACTGTGGGAATGGAGTACTTAACAGCTATTCCTATTGTGCCAGCATTGCTAACATTGATGGGGAGCGAGTTTAAAGTACCATTGCGATAAAACTCTATTGGGACCTGATTATTTTTATGCTTTTCAAGCTCTGCTCTAAAATCAGCAAATGTAGGAACAGTTACACCATTTATTGCTACCAAACTATCTCCAGCAAGTAGTCCTATTTTGTCAGCTTCGCCTCCTTCTTCCACAACAGTGGGCATACGATACCCCGCAAAACCTTCTTCTGCTGCCATCAGTTGTTGCACAAAGTTGTTCGGCATATCTATTACTACCTCTTCGCCGTTACGTAAAACCGTTACTTTATCAGACTCTATTATTTGACTTGCAAAATTATCTACCAAATCTGAACGGTCTATAACTTCTTTACCATCGGCATATAATATGATGTCCCCATCTTTAAATCCTACGTCTTTGGCTGTTTGACTAAACTCCATGCCCATACCCACATCTTTAAGAGGAACATAGCTGTCGCCCCATGTAAATATAATCATAGAGTAGATAAAAAATGCAAGCAAGAGGTTAAATATAACCCCACCTGTCATTACTAGTAATCGTTGCCAAGCAGGTTTAGAGCGAAATTCCCATGGCTTTGGAGGCTGTTTCATCTGCTCTCTGTCCATTGACTCATCAATCATTCCCGAAATCTTACAATAGCCTCCCAAAGGCACCCAGCCTATGCCCCACTCTGTGGTGTCGGCATGTTTATGCCAATCTTCACTTGGGGGGGTAATTTCAGATTCATAATTCAATTCTAAAGGGTTTTCATCCTTATTCTCGTGCACTAAATCTGGAGTGTTCTTTGAAAAGAACTTTACTCTCATTTTCCCATTTATCTTTTTAGCACGGACAATTGAAAAAGAGGGATTGAAAAACATGTAGAATTTCTCGACCCTAATATTGAATAGTCTTGAAAATAGATAGTGCCCATATTCGTGGACTATCACAAGTATAGACAAACTCAAGATGAGTTGTATTGCTTTTATTAAAAATATTTCCATTGTTTGAT
Source organism: uncultured Dysgonomonadaceae bacterium (assembly GCA_964542545.1). GTDB lineage: Bacteria > Bacteroidota > Bacteroidia > Bacteroidales > Dysgonomonadaceae > UBA2632. The sequence goes on from CAZIUT010000003.1 coordinate 15,876, forward strand.
TAGCTTATTATTGAAAAAAGTTGAGTTTGTTCTTATTTTATAGTTTACTTATAATATCTGTTGCTACTTTGCGTGCCTCATCATCAGTTTCAAAAAAATCGTCCAAAGAGGGTGATTCTACAAATGACACTTGTTGCATTGTTTGCTCTAAAACATCGCTCATATCTAAGTATGATATTTTATTTTGAAGAAAACTTTCTACTACCATTTCATTTGCAGCATTGAGAATGCAAGGCATATTACCCCCTTTTCTTATGGCTTCATAAGCAAAGGATAGATTTTTGAAAACAGTTAAATCGGGTTCTTCAAAAGTAAGATTGGAGAGTTGGAAAAAGTTTACAGGCTTAAAATCAGACTTCAAGCGTTTGGGGTAAGTAAAAGCGTACTGAATGGGAACACGCATATCGGGCACACCCATTTGAGCCATTATCGACATATCTTCAAACTCTACCATCGAGTGAACTATTGATTGTGGGTGCACTACTACCTCAATGTGAGAAGGGTCTACATCAAACAACCACTTAGCCTCTATCATCTCGAACCCTTTGTTCATAAGAGTTGAAGAATCTATAGTAACTTTTGCTCCCATACTCCAACTAGGATGATTAAGGGCTTGCTCTTTTGTAACTTTTTGTAATTGATCTCTCTTGAAATTACGAAAAGGCCCTCCTGAAGCAGTTAGCCATATTTTATTTATTCTATTTAGTTCTTCACCATTTAAGCATTGAAAAATTGCAGAATGCTCTGAGTCAACTGGCAAAATAGGAGCTCTATTTTTTAATGCCAAGTCAATTATATGCTCACCTGCAACTACTAACGTCTCCTTATTTGCTAGAGCTACGGTCTTCCCAGCCTTCAAAGCGTTTATTGTTGGTTTAAGTCCAGAAAAACCAACCATAGCAACCAATACAACATCGATATGGACACTCTGTACAACATCTGAAATAGCATCTATGCCAGCCCATACCTTGATAGGATAGTCCTGCAAAGCTTCTTTCAGAACTAAATAATTGCTATCGTTTGCAATTACTACAACCTCTGGGGTAAACTTAATAGCTTGTCTTATAAGCAGGTCTATATTATTATTTGCTGTAAGCGCATACACCTCAAACTTTTCGGGATGTTGTTCTATCACATCCAACGCTTGAGTGCCTATAGATCCTGTAGAACCTAAAATAGCGATTTGCTTCTTTCTTTTCTCCATATTTTAATTGCATTAGCATGCAAAGGTAATAAAAAATGATGATTATTGCTCCTATACTGAGGCGCTACAGAATGCTGAAAAATAAAACAGAAACTTGTGCCGCTAGTTAGAACTAATAGCAAGCAAGCCGCATTTTATCCGACTCAAGAGTGCAGCATGAAAGATAAAACTATATTAGCGAACCTTAGAACGATCACTGCTGGAGAACCTCCCTAATTGCTGTAATACTAAAAAGCATTATTCTTCAATGGGCTTATCTAACAGACCTTCTGGCAGTTGTAGGTATAGATATTTTTGCTCTGAGTCTTCTTTTGCTATAAAATCGCGTGTAGCTGGAATGAGTAACTCTTCGTCGCCATTGTCTATAACAAATAAAGTATTTATGGTGGAAGTATCAATGCTCTTTATAACACCTACTACAGAAGTATCTTCATCAAAAACTGTGTAACCAACAAATTCACTCCATTCATTGTCACTCTCTCTTTCTTCTTCTTGTATTTCTCTAAAATTTTCCGTTAAAATAAATATAGGAGCACCGCTATAAATAGAAGCTTCTTCTATTAAATCGACCCCTTTAAACTTTATTCGTGCAGTAACATCTGTGTTAAACAAAAATTCTTCAACAAAAAAAGGAACAAACATTCCATCTAGCGAAAGAAAATAATAGTTGTTTGCTATATCTGCGAATTCAGTTTTTTTGAAAAGAACAGTTACCTCACCTTTCACACCGTGAGGTTTCAATATCTTTCCTATTTCAAAAAGCTTCTTTTCATCAATCATCTTATCTTCTTCTTTGGCCTCTATTAGATTTCGAACGAGGTCTAGGATTTGTGGGTTGTGATTTAAAATCGGGTATCGAGAAGGTTTCAGGATTTAACTTTATCTTTCCATCAGAAAGTTCATAAAGATCCTCCAAAATAGCAGAGTCTTCAACTTCTCTATTCCACTGTATATACGATTTTTTCATTTGACTTATAAGCAAACGTAAAAACTGCTCTTTTTCTTCACCTTCGGGCATTTCCACAGCACAGTTAATCATTCTCTCTAGGGTTTTACCATAATGGCGATACTTCATAGTTGGTCTGCTGTATTCAATTTTATTTGGATGAGCAATCAACTCTTCTTTTTTAATTATCTCATACGGATAGTCAATATCTAATTGAAAATCGGCCATTATTGCTAAATGATCCCAAAGAATATGTTTAAAGTCTTCAACATTGCGCAAATGCGGAAACATATTTCCCATAATATCGATAAGCGAGTAAGCACATTGGGTGCGTTGTTCTTTATCTTCTAGTTTAACACAGTAATCTACCATGTTTTGAACGTTTCTGCCATATTCAGGCAAAATAAGTTTTGTAAGTTGTGTATTATATTCCATTGTTTTATCTTAATTTCAATACATCGCCTTCTTCAGGCACATATTCGTAATCTTTCTTATTCATTTTATAAAGGTTTTTTACCCTCATTCCGTATTTTTGAGAAATACTGTGCATAGACTCTCCTATTTGAACAACATGCTCAAAATAAGGTTTATCAGCTCTCGACTTCTTTTTTTGGAAATAGACAATATCTTGCGCATTTAAGGGGAATCCCTTTGGCACTTCATTGTACTTCAACAAATCTCTTTCTTTAAATCCAAATTCATTAGCTATTTTTTCATACGTGTCACCTTCTATTGCTAATACATATACCAGCCCATGTGTTTTATATGGTTGATGTTTCCAGTTTTGCGAAGCTTTCACTTCTTGTCTATTTGATCCTCTATGCTGTCCTGTGTCAAATCTATAAAGTTGATAATCTTCAATCAGCTTTATCAATTTGTTTGCATAAGCTTTGTCAGTTGCATATCCTGAGTTTTGTAATCCACGCGCCCATCCTTTATAGTCTGTAGGAGAAAGGCGAAACAAAGAACGATATCTTGTGCCTTGCACTAAAAACTGAGAATGATCTTCAAAGGATTCTTCTGCTCTTCGATACTTTCTAAAGCAATCATTTGGTGTGTCATCTTTTGCATATACACGCCCTCCACTCCAATTACGGTGACATTTAATACCAAAGTGATTATTAGATCGCTTTGTTAGGTCGCTTTGTCCAGCACCCGACTCCAACAAGCCTTGCGCCAAAGTTATAGATGCAGGTATTCTATGCTTTTGCATATGACTTACAGCAATTGGGCTATATTTATTAATGTAGTCTTCGTATACTTTGTATCTTTTCTGAGAATGAGCCTGAAAAGTACAAGTTAAAACAAATAGCAGTGTCAATAGAAGACTTAATTGTAATTTATATCTGTTTTGAGTGAAAATCATTCTAAAAATGTGTATTTTTGATGTATCTAAAAAAATTAAATAGCTAGTATGAAACAAATTGATTTAACCACAAAGATAACTGTTTATAGTTACGATGAATGCACAGAAATAGAAAAAAGTCTAATTGACGCTGCAAAACAAGCTACTTCTAACGCATATGCACCATATTCTCACTTTCATGTTGGTGCTGCTCTGCTTTTAGAGAATGGCGAAATAATAACTGGCAACAATCAAGAAAATGCAGCATACCCATCAGGATTGTGCGCAGAACGAACAGCAGTCTTTTATGCCAACGCTCAATATCCCAATCAAAAAATAGACGCAATGGCTGTAGCAGCATTTTATAAAGGGCAATTTACAGACGATTTAATTTCGCCCTGCGGTAGCTGCCGACAAGTACTGCTGGAAGTAGAGAGCCGCTACAACTCGCCTGTAAAGATACTACTATACAACAATAAAGATGAAGTGTATGTTGCAGCAAGCATGAGAAGCCTCATGCCCTTAAGCTTTACTAAAGATGCACTTGAGTAATCATGACTAATAAGATACATCGGTAAAAGACTTTAAGAACCACTTACCATCTTTTTTCATAAAATAATAATTGGCAAATATGCCATTGTTAATACCTCTGTGCTCAATTATACTAGAGTCACTATACATACGTATGTACTGTTTATAACTGTCCATTTTTCTTGTAGCATAAGTGCTATCATATGTAAAGTCTAGTAAAATCCACTCTTGATATGTTATCTTTACATCTACTGTATTCATCCCATATTCTGACGGATCTAAGAGAGTTGCCTCTAACGGAAAGATAACACGGCGGCGTTGGAATGAAGGTTTTTTATTGAAATTCTTTAAAAACGAATTAAAACTCTCATCAGTTGTAGTTTCAACTGTGGCTGTTTCTTTCTCTTTTGCACTTTTGTTTTGAAAGCACGAAGTAATAATAAAAACAACAGATAAAAGGAGTAATATATATTTCAGTTTCATCTTTTATACTTGAATCAATGTCTTTTTGCTCAACTCCTTCTATAAACTTTGAAGTATTGCTTACAAATTTATAAAAAAAATAGCATAAAACAGGTAAAAGTCATTGAAATTCAGCAAAATATTACACAAATCCTCTTTTTTATTTGTTTTCAGCACTATAAAAGAAATTATTCCTACCTTTGTTAATAAGAAAAATACTATAAATGAATCTTCAGAAAAAAATTCAACACCTGTTTTCAACACAAAGAAAAACATGGAAGCTACTTGACGATAATTGCACCTTAGTAAGCAATGTCGAACTTAGATCGCTCTTTTGGGGAAACGATGAAGAGGTTGTTTTACAATACAATCAATCGCGTCTAATTTCAACTACAGCTAAAGTTGATACGAAAAACATTGAAAACAGTGAATGTTTTTTATGTGCTACAAATAGGCCTGATATACAAAAAGGAATTTCTTTTTTAGATAAGTATATAATTCTGTGCAACCCATTCCCTATCTTAGAGAATCATTTAACTATTCCATTGCATTCTCACGTGCCACAGCTTATTGGAAAAAAAATAACAGACATGCTATTGTTGGTTGAGCTATTACCCGACTATATAGTGTTTTACAATGGCCCAAAATGTGGCGCATCTGCACCCAATCACTTTCATTTTCAAGCCGGACTGAAAGCCAATGTGCTTCTAAATAGTGAAAACTCTCTTCGCTCATGCCTTAGAATTGAGAGTGAAACAAAAGAAGATGCCGAAGAGCAGTTTTATTATGTGTTTGATTATTTAAAAACTCAACAACCTAACGAAGACGAACCTATGATGAACATTATTTCATTTATGGAAAATGATCAGTATATAATTCACGTTTTCCCCAGAAAGCTACATCGTCCATGGCAATACTCAGCCGAAGGCGAAGCCCAAGTTCTTGTGAGTCCAGGTGCATTAGATATGGCTGGAATGTTTATAACCCCTCGAAAAGAAGATTTTAATAAAATAGATAACAACGATATTGAAGATATCTATGCTCAAGTTTCAATGGCAATTATATAAAACAAGGAAATGACAAACTCAGAGATTATTCTTGCAACAATTAGTGGTGAAGACAAGCCTGGTGTAACTGCTGCTCTTATGCAAGTACTTGCAAAGCACGATGCTTTTATTTTAGATATTGGTCAAGCAGATATACATAGAAGCTTATCGCTAGGCATAATGTTTAAAACAAAGCAAGATATAGGTGGCAGTATTCTAAAAGATCTGTTATTTAAAGCTTATGAGTTAGATGTTACTATACGCTTCACACCAATTAGCAATGAACGCTACAGCAAGTGGGTGAAAATGCAAGGACGAAATCGGTTTATCATCACACTATTAGGACGTGTATTAACAGCAAAGCAAATTGCAGCAGTATCGCATATTATTACAAATCAAGGATTAAATATTGACAATATTGTGCGCCTCACAGGTCGTATTCCTCTTGACGAAGAACAGCGCAGTAGAAAAGCCTGTGTTGAACTATCTGTAAGAGGAACGCCTGTTGATAAAAGAAAAATGCAAAAAGAATTCCTGCGTTTATCATCTGAACTAAACTTCGATATCTCTTTTCAAGAAGAAAGTATGTATCGGAGAATGCGCCGCGTAATCTGTTTTGATATGGACTCTACACTTATACAAACAGAAGTGATAGACGAATTGGCTGTGAAGGCTGGAGTTGGCGATCAGGTAAAAGAAATTACTGAATTGGCTATGCAAGGAAAAATAGACTTTGTAGAAAGCTTCAAAAAACGCGTTAAACTTTTAGAGGGTCTAGATGTTTCAGTTATGGAAGAGATTGTAAAGAATCTGCCCATTACCGAAGGATTAGACAGACTAATAGCTGTATTGAAAAAAGTTGGTTTTAAAATTGCAATCTTGTCTGGAGGCTTCACCTATTTTGGTAACTATTTAAAAGAAAAGTATCAACTTGACTATATGTATGCAAACGAGCTGGAAATAAGAGATGGAAAACTGACAGGAAACTATATTGGTGATATTGTTGATGCAAAAAGAAAAGCAGAGCTTTTAAAACTAATAGCTCAAGTAGAGAAAGTAGATATAAGACAAACCGTTGCAGTGGGCGATGGAGCTAATGATCTTTTAATGTTGGAAGCTGCAGGGTTAGGAATTGCATTTCATGCAAAGCCAAAAGTAGTTGAAAATGCAGAGCAATCCCTCTCAAGTGTCGGAATTGATGGTATTCTTTACTTTTTAGGATACAAAGACTCCATGCTTGATGGAGAGTTGTTGCAATAATTTAAAATATTTTTTAATATGGCATTGATAGATATATTTCTAAGAAAAAACATCTTAGAACATGAATCCGAAACACCTCTAAATATTTTGGTCAGTTTTTCGAAGAAAGAGACTGGAGTTGCGCTTTGCAAAATAGCAAACTATTTAATGCATCCTAAAATTAAGAATGAGCAAATAGCCTCATTACATTTATTAAAGCAAAAAGAGTTTGATAAAATAGAGAACATTGAAGAGTACAAAACATCTCTCTATGATGGTATAATTGAAGAATGTCAAAAGGGCACAGCAATGATACGCACATTCGTAAAACCATCAAATGATTTTGTAAGCGAGATTTTATCAACATCTGAAGAGCTCAATTGCAACTTAGTGTTAATTGGAATTGGCAAAACAGTTTTCACCCCACAACTGTGGGGATCTTATCAAAAGTTTATAAATTATCAAGGCACACCTCAAGACTCAGAAGGTACACTTGACAAACTATCTCACAGAGGAGTGTCGTCTTTGCTTGAAAGAAATGAAAAAACTACAGGTATATTTATAGATCATAACCTTGAAAGCATCGACGAAGTTTTTATACCTATTCTTGATAAAACAGATATCCATATCTTTGACTATATAAAAAGATTGGCTGAAAAGACCACAGCAAAAATAACCCTGTGGGATGCTATAGGAGTGATTGAATCGGTGGAGGAAGTAAAAAAAGCATTTCAAGCAATGCAAAAGAATGCAAGTGGCGAGGTGAGTATATGGGATAATTCAAAGAAAATTGACTATGACTACATTAAACAACAAGATCTTGTAATCATTGGTTTTGAAGGGTGGATTAAACTATTAAGCTCTGCTATTACATGGAGCCATTCTCTTCGATCTACACTTATAATCCGAAAAAAACCTCATAATTAAAATGAATAGTACCCAAATAAGAGACTTCACAAGAAGAACTAACAAGCTGATTGAAAAAAAAGAACTTAAAAATGCTTTCGATTCTATTAGCAGCTTTACTGATGATTTACAGAATTGGAAAATTACTGATAAACTAAATGAACTTAAGAACAACTACAAGTATATGCTGCACTACCTTATAGAAGGTAGCAATGATCCAGAGCAAGAAAAAATATATAACAAGCTAATACGCGATACATATAAGCTGACTGCTGATGCAGCAGAGACTGCCTTGCTTAACGAAAGTTCAGATTTGTTTTTTGAGAAGATAAGAATTGCTTCTGTACGCTCACCCCTATCATTAGACGATTACAGAGCCGAAATTAAGAAAAAGGTAGACACAAGATCACTGCTATCACTTTTTGAAGAAGTAGAAGAAAAGAATAATAGAACTAAGAAAAACGAGCAAGAACACGAACGTATTGTAAACGAAATGTTCTACTCTGTGTTTTCTGCACCACGTGCTAATAAAGATACTATTGACAGCTACAAACGTTTTTTGCATGACGATATTGTTCCTACTGACGATAAAAGCATGTTTATCTCTGCACTTATGCTCAACATAATGCAGCGGTTTGATGCAAATAAAATATTATCCCTTTTAGAGTGCTGTTCTCATAGCAACATGCAAGTTTCGATGCGTGCTATTGTTTCTCTTGCTCCAATTCTCCAACAATATCATAGCAGATGGTATTTATATCCTGAACTAATAAGCAGAATGGAGCTCTTATCAGACGAAGGTTATTTTAGAAGAAGACTTTTAATTGCTATCATCCAGTTCATTCAAGCGCGTGAAACCGAAAGAATAACCAAAAAGCTTACAGAAGAGATTCTTCCAGAAATGATGAGGCTAAGCCCTATTATTGGCAAAAAAATAAAAATGGACGAATGGATGGGTGAAACTGGCATGGACGACAAAAACCCAGAGTGGCAAAAAATTCTTGACGAAGCGGGCATAACAGATAAGTTAGAAGAGTTTTCAAACTTACAACTCGAAGGTGCAGATGTATTCCATTCTACTTTTGCTAATCTTAAATCGTACCCGTTTTTTAATGAAATGAGCAATTGGTTTCTACCTTTCAATGTAGAGCAATCTCAACTACAAGAATTTATTTCTGAAAACGCTGAAAACAAAGGTGTTATAAAATCAATTACAAACTCATCATTCATTTGCAACTCAGATAAATATTCATTTTGTTTTAGCATAATGATGATGCCCCAAGAATACCGCAAAATGATGGGTTCGCAACTTGGAGCCGAAAGCGAACAATTGAAAAGTATGCAAGATGAAGAGCAAGCAATCAATCCTTACCAAAAAGAGGAGGCTGTGTGCAAACAATATGTTCAAGATTTATACAGGTTTTATAAAGTATATCCTCGCAGAAATGATTTCGTAGATATCTTTTCATTTCCGCTCAACTTTCACCAAATTGAAGCCATCTCTCCCGTTGTATCTCTTCCTAAGAACCTTGAGAAAATAGCGCTTTATTACTTCGAAAAAAATCATCTTCAAGAAGCGTTAAGTGCTTACGAAATGCTATCGGAGTCTGATACTGCAAACTCTGAAGTGTGGGAAAAAATAGGATATTGCAGACAACAGCTTGCCAATATAGAAGGAGCATTAGAGGCATATCTGCGCGCAGAACTTATAGAGGCTAGCAATACGTGGGTGTTGAGACGTATAGCGCAATGCTACCGTTTGCTTAAGAAACCCGAAGATGCACTGCAATATTATAAGAAACTTGAAAGACTACATCCCGATGATTTAAACGTTCAACTCAATATTGGGCACTGTTTTCTAGAATTGAAGGAGTATGAAGAAGCTTTAAAGAACTATTTTAAGGTAGAATGGATAGATGACACCAACACAAGAGTATGGCGTTCTATAGCATGGTGTTCGTTCTTATCGCACAAGTTTGATGTGTCTCAACGTTACTACCAAAAGATACTTCAAAACAACCCTACCTCTCACGACTTCCTCAATGCAGGACACGTAGAGCTTGCTCTAAGTAATATGAAAGATGCAATGGAATATTATACTGAGGCAATTAAGAAAGTAAAAAACATAAAATCATTCAAAGCGCTTCTTAGAGGAGACTTCAAAGAGTTGGAATTATCAGGAGTAGATTTAAAGATTATTCCTGCATTGCTAGACAAAATTGAGTATGATTTATGATTAAGATGTTTTACTGATAGAGTTTGTGAGTTATAATATACTCATAAACTCCGTTGGGCAGAAACGAAGAGATGTTTTTACCCTCACCTATACTTGAGCGTACAAACGTAGAAGATATTTGCAAAACCGGCGCATTGCAAGGCCTCACATTATGCCTAAACTGTGTGTCTATTATTAACTCCTCACCCAATCTTGGGTAAATCAAAATTCTATCCTCTTTTCTTATTCTTTCAAAGTCTTTCCACAAGTGAAAGCTGCTCCAATTATCAGCACCTATAATTAGAGTGAAATCCAAATTAGGGTAATCTGCTTTTAATCTATCAAGTGTATCTATAGTATAGGAAGGTTTTGGCATAGAAAACTCAATGTCAGAAACTTTTAGCTTCTCCATCCCCCTCACAGCTATTTTGCACATCTCCAAACGCGTTTGCTCGTTAGCCAATCCATTAGCCTCTTTTAAAGGATTGTGGGGTGAAACTACAAACCAAACCTCGTCAATATAAGTAAACTCAGTTATATAATTGGCTAACATTACATGCCCAATATGAATAGGATTGAATGACCCTGAAAATATGCCTATTTGTTTTCTTTTACTATCTGTTTTACTCATCAGTTTGAAATAATAAAAGTCGATGCTCATAACACAGAGTACACCGACTTATATATATTATAATGTTTTATTCTTATGAGAAATTTATCGTCTTTGGAATAATGAGATAATCCATAATAAAATAATTGCTCCTA
>CAZIUT010000004.1:0-25202 GCA_964542545.1 uncultured Dysgonomonadaceae bacterium
CGCCATGTGGGTGATATTTACCTAAAACCTCACCAACTATTCTAGCTGATTTTTTATGTGGTTTGTCTGATGCATTATTCAGTTCATGCATACCAAAAAGAATGCGTCTATGAACAGGTTTAAACCCATCTCTTACATCGGGCAAAGCACGTGAAACAATTACCGACATCGAATAATCGATATAGGCAGACTTCATTTCATCCTCAATATTAATCTTTATGATTCTATCTTCTTTTTCAACCATATATTTAAATGTTATTATTCTGTTGTTTTGTCATCATTTTAAAACAGTTACCAGTTTGATAATAAGCTGTTTAAACTAAGTGTGTTTTGTATTCTAAAACTTTACTAAGGTAGTACATTTCTTTGAATTTAACAAAGGAATAAAAGACGAATTTCTAGCTTTATTAAACAAACCAGTTTTATATTTCAATGGAGTTTTGTTGTTATGTGATATTTCTCAATAATGACCTATTTTAAATAAGCAACATGATGAAAACAGCAAAGGAGCAATAAAATTATTACTCCTTTGCTGTTTTTAATTTCGTATCACTTACTTATCTACCGTGACAACTTTTGTATTTCTTACCACTTCCACAAGGACATGGTTCGTTTCGTCCTACTTTTTTCTCAACTCTCACTGGTTCTGGTCTACTTCGCTCACGCGTATCTGTTGAACCAGCTTCTGCTTGTGCTGATCTATTTGCAGAGTCTTCTTTTTCCGTGCGATACTTACTATAGTCTGTCTTTTTTTCATTCTCAGCCTTTTGAATCTGTTCTGGTTCTCTTATAGGTATTCTTCCACGCATCAGAACTGATACTGATTTTGAGTTGACATCTTCAATCATCTCTTTAAATAGATTGAATGACTCAAGTTTATAAATCAACAATGGGTCTTTTTGTTCGTAGCTAGCATTTTGTACAGAGTGACGTAAGTCATCCATTACACGTAGATGATCTTTCCAATTGTCATCAATTGTATGAAGTAAAATTGATTTTTCAAATGCTTTTACTAAAGCTTTTGAACCGCTTTCATAAGCTTCCTTTAAGTTACATGATATATTATATACTTTTTTACCATCTGTTACTGGTATTAATATATTCTCATACATTGCACCTTGATTTTCATAAACTTGCTTGATAACAGGTTGTGCAACTTCTGCCAATTTATCAGACTTACGTTTAAAAGCTTTAATTGCAGCTTCAAATACTTTTTCGCCTTGGTCTTGTGGCTTAAACTCCTTAAACTCCTCTTCAGAATATGGAAGATCTAGCGCCATTACGCGCAACAGCTCCAATTTCAACTCTTCGTAGTTATTTGAGAATTGCTCTGTAATGCTTAGAGATGTTTCGTAAACCATGTTTACAACATCAATGCCAATACGCTCTCCCATTAAAGCATTACGTCTGCGTTTGTAAATTACCTCACGTTGTGAGTTCATCACATCGTCATACTCAAGCAATCTTTTACGTATACCAAAGTTGTTTTCTTCAACCTTCTTTTGAGCTCTCTCAACAGACTTGCTCAACATGTTATGTTCCAGCACATCTCCTTCCTTGAAGCCCATTTTATCCATGAGCCCTGCTATTCTTTCAGTAGCAAATAAGCGCATCAAATCATCTTCCAATGATACGAAGAATATTGAAGAGCCTGGATCTCCTTGCCTACCTGCACGTCCACGCAACTGTCTGTCAACTCGTCGAGATTCATGTCGCTCAGTACCAACAATAGCTAAACCTCCAGCTTTTACAACCTCGGGCGATAGTTTAATGTCAGTACCACGTCCAGCCATATTGGTAGCAATAGTCACTACTCCAGCTTGTCCCGCACTAGCCACAATATCAGCTTCGCGCTGGTGAAGCTTAGCATTCAATACATTATGTTGTATTTTCCGTAAGTTTAGCATCCTGCTCAATAGTTCTGAAACTTCTACTGATGTTGTACCAACCAAGACTGGTCGTCCAGCTTCAATCAAACTTGTTATTTCATCAATAACTGCATTATATTTTTCACGCTTTGTTTTATAGATGCGATCGTTCATATCTTTACGCACAATTGGCTTATTGGTGGGAATTACCACCACGTCCAACTCGTAGATATCCCACAACTCTCCTGCTTCTGTTTCGGCAGTACCAGTCATACCAGCAAGTTTGTTGTACATTCTAAAATAATTTTGCAGTGTTACAGTAGCAAATGTTTGTGTTGCAGCTTCTACTTTCACACGTTCTTTTGCTTCAATTGCTTGGTGCAAACCATCGGAGTATCTTCTACCTTCCATAATACGGCCAGTTTGCTCATCAACAATTTTCACCTTATTGTCAATCACAACATATTCATCGTTTATATTAAACAGTGTGTATGCTTTCAAAAGTTGATTTACTGTATGTATTCTCTCAGATTTTATTGCATAATTCTGTAGAAGCTCATCTTTCTTTGCTGCTTTCTCTTCATCAGATAGAGATTGATTTTCTAAATCTGAAAGCTGACCACCAATATCAGGCAACACAAAAAATGTTGGGTCGTCAGATTTTCCTGTCAACATATCAATACCCTTATCAGTTAAATCGATGCTATTATTCTTCTCATCAATAACAAAATACAATGGGTCGGTTACAATATGCATATTACGCATTTGCTCTGCCATATATAGCTCTTCAGTTTTAAGCATAGCAGCTCTCACTCCCTGCTCACTTAAGAATTTTATAATAGGTTTGTTTTTAGGTAAACCCTTAAACGATCGATACAATAATAAAGCACCCTCTTCTTGTTCTTTTTTATCTTCCGATGCCATTTTCACTTTGGCTTCACTCAGAAGTTTAGTAGACATTTCGCGTTGTGCTCTCACAATTAACTCTACACGAGGACGTAGTGTATCATAGAGTTGTTCGTCGCCTTTAGGAACTGGACCTGAAATAATTAATGGTGTTCGGGCATCGTCAATCAATACAGAGTCCACCTCGTCTACAATAGAATAGTTATGTTTGCGTTGTACTAAGTCGCTTGGCGAAATCGCCATATTGTCTCTCAAATAGTCGAAACCAAACTCATTGTTTGTTCCAAATGTAATATCAGCCTCATACGCTTTGCGTCGCTCGTCAGAATTAGGTTGGTGTTTATCAATACAATCTACACTTAAACCATGAAACATATACAATGGTCCCATCCACTCAGAGTCACGTTTTGCTAAATAATCATTTACTGTTACTACGTGTACACCATTATGTGTAAGCGCATTTAAGTAAACAGGCAAAGTTGCTACAAGTGTTTTACCCTCACCAGTTGCCATTTCAGCAATTTTACCTTTGTGCAACACAACACCACCATATAACTGAACATCGTAGTGTATCATATTCCACACAATTTGTGTTCCACCTGCTTCCCAACGGTTCTTATAGATTGCATTATCTCCCTCTATACTCACAAAGTCGTATTTTGCTGCTAGGTCTTTATCAAATTGATTAGCTGTTACTACAGTTTCCTCATTTTCGGTAAATCTACGCGCAGTATCTTTCATAATAGAAAAAGCTTCGGGCAAAACCTCCTCAAGTATTACTTCAAATTTTTCTGAAATTTCTTGTTCAATTTTGTCAATCTCTTCCCAAATCTCTTCACGCTCTTCAAGATCAACATCTTCTATTCCTTCTTTTAGTTTGTTTATCTTAGCCTTCTCTTCTGAAACATAGTCATGAATGCGTTTTTCCACTTCTTTTGATTTGCTACGAAGCTCATCATTCGATAGTTTCTTAATTTCAGGATATACTTCTTTGATTTTATTCACATACGGCTTCATTTCTTTTGAGTCGCGCTGTTCTTTATTACCAAAGAGTTTTGATATAATTCTATTAAATGCCATAATTTTTTATTAGTTACGTAGTTTTAATAAACTACGTTGTGTATGTGTGTGTGTAGTAATAATTCAATAAGATATAAATTTAAAACAATTCTTGCAATACTTTGCTAGTAGATGCATTGGGAGCTCTTATGCGCAGTATTTGGGTAACACTTGGAGCAATTTGAGTGGCGTCAATCTCTCTGTTTATTTTTAGAGGTTTCAAATTGTTGCCAAAAAAGATAGCAGGAGTAGCCATACTATTATCTCTCACTCTTTTGTGATTAGTTGTACTCTTAGTTGTCATAATACGCCATCCGGGCTGCAACTCAATAAATAAATCACCAGTTATGTTTCTATGAAAACCATTTTTATAAAACTGTATAGCTTCGTTGTATGCTCCATGTAGCATTTGATAAGATGTAATCACATCTTGCACACCCGAAAATTGAATCAGAAAATCAGCAGCACGTTCTTGAAACTCACGATAGTCTATTTGTTTATCTTCAATTAGTTTTCTATCAAAAAATATTTGCTCGTTATGATATTTTTTTATCCAATTCTCTCTACCATAAATAGCCATCAAGTACATGTTCAAGAGTGCTTCACACCTATCGGGCTTGAAGTCACCTCCTGGTAAACGTGCATCGCTTGGATAAACCTCTTGCTCATTGAAATAACCTGTCGAAACTACAAAAATTAATGCGTTTTGTAAGCCTACGGCTTTATCCACAGCATCAATTATTTGTGCAATATCTTCATCAAGTCGTTGATAAGTGTCTTGTATTTCTATAGAGTAGTTTTTGTCGAGTGCATTATCAAAGTTGCCAGCATAGAAACTAAGCGCTAGGAAGTCAGGATAACTCTTTTTTCCCATTGTTGCACTTTCTATTGCTCTTACACCCATTTTTCTGACCTCTTCATTAATAAATGGGGTCTGTTTTAGCAAGAAAAACCTGTTCGTTTTGTTAGAACTTAGGTTGTGTTTAAAGTTATACAAGTTTTGAGTGTACGGGAAAGCATTATATGACTCTATTGGTAGTTTTGGTTTCCATACAAGGTTGTTTATTTTTGTATTGAGAGATTGGTCACTCCTATTGTATTCATCTACAAATGGTTGATATGTAGTATAAAAAGTGCTTGTAGCCCATCGTCCCGAGTAATCTTCAATCCAAAACGCACCACTTGCTGCATGACCACCCGATGACAATGAACCAGAAGCATCTGGTGAAAATGCAAATACATCGGATTTACCACTCGATGCAATTTTCAGCTCATCTGTAATGGTAGAAACCTTTAATGGAAGAGGCGATAGTTTTTCAGAAGTGAAATTTCCCATATATTTACTATCCGAAAACGATGATATTTCAGAAAAGTCATCTCCAGATACCTTTTTATCATTTACAATTCCATGATAAAAAGGTACAGTACCAGAGTATATAGTAGCAATAGCCGACGCTTTATCCGGCGAAGGAAAGTTGTAAACCATTTGATTGTAAACAACCCCCTCATTGAGTAATCTTTTAAATCCTCTTTCACTAAAATTTTTCTTGAAATGCTCTAAATAGTCTCCTCTTAATTGGTCTATTGTAATTCCTACAACCAATTTTGGAATATTGTTCTGCTGAGCATAAAAAGTGGTAACTGTGAAAAAAGCCAGTATCGATGATAAAAATCTAATCATTATTATTGTTCATGTAGTTATATGCTTGGTAAAGGTGTTTGTTTTGAAGCCATCATCATAATATCTTCTTCTATTAGCCTCTCCACCCTGCGAGCATGTAACTTACTGTTTTGTATTGTCTGTTTTTTAAATAATCGTTCCTTTCAATAATAAAATTAAAGCCTGAACGCAACCATATACTCATTGCAAAAGGTATAGTAGCCCAATGCAATTGTTGCGCTAAAAACCACCAGCTTAAAAGGAATAAACTTAACACTGCAAAGTTAATAAAATGATAGTAATATACGACTTTTTTTAATGACTTTACCCATATTAATATAGGTATAATTAAATGCACAACATGCAACCACGTCAAATTCCAATTAGGACTTGTTGCGGGATGTTCTGAAAAAAATACTAGAAATGTAATTATCAGACCTGCAACGCCAGCTATCGAAAACAAAAAAGTATCGTAAATAAGAGCTGTTTTGTTATGGTTAAATCGCAACTGAAGAAATGAGATTAGCAGTGTAATAATTAAGCACCCGAACGCTATAGGTATAGGCTTGAGTATACCCAATTCGCTTCGAGTATTGCTCTGACTATCAGCTTCAAGTATAATATCTGTTGATATAGCCAATGGAGTGCTTATTGTATCGTTAATTACTACCTTTGCTCCATCAAAAGCTTTCATTAAGTAATGAGGAAGAAACATTTTCTCTCTTTCTGATATGTATCTATCAGCATCAGATCCTATTAGTAAATCAATACCAAACTCCATCCATGCAAACTCGTGTACACACTCGTGAACCAAGTCTCGAAAAGTTTGATTCTTATTTGTAGCTGTATATACAACCGGGTTGTTTACTGCTGCTTCAATCATATCTCTTGGTCGAGTAGCACAATTATCGAAAAAATAATTGTATCTATATCTACTATTCTCTGGAAGAGAATTGATATACAAAGCACTCCACAATTGTTGTTTCTGCGAAGAAGAAAGGTTAATCTCTTGACGAACAACCTCAAGGCCCTTCATTTGATTCTCTCTTAAAAAATCTTGATACGTTGTAACACCTAGCACATAATCAGTTTTGCCACGTATAAAATTATACATGAAATGAGGTTGCGAAGGGTCGAAATAACCATAGTTGAAACAAGCATCCACTCTAGTTGAATCGTCTTTTACTCTCACGACAGTATGCCCATAAAGTGAATACACAGCACCATCCCATGGCGAAACTGTGAGTAAACTAATTTTTGCACTATCGCTAAGCTGTACTTGGGCAAATATGGATATATACGATATAATGGTCAGCAAAAATGCCGTAGAGATAAGTTTTTTCATCAATTATTGTTCAACTTTGTTATCATTTTAAAAACAGGCAAATGTAGTAATTTTATAAGAACTTATCAACTTTCATTTTCACTTTAAACCAATACATCAGCAATGAAAATATTTAGTAAAGAAATTATTGTATGATTACTACTCAAGAAAATCCTTCTCTTCAGATTAGCATATACAATATTATTTGAAATAGATTTTTAATTTATTTTGTAAATAGGTATATTTGTTTATATTGTAATCATAACCCTTTAAACAATCATTACTATGTTCAAAAAAATTACTTTTATGATTTTAAGTATCGCATTTGTTTTACCAAGTTTTGCACAAGACATTAAGCTAAATGCACCCAATAAAAAAAGCGGTAAACCTCTTATGCAAGCATTAAGCGAAAGAAAATCGTCGCGCAATTTTATAGATAAAGATCTTTCAGTAGATATTTTATCAAATTTGCTGTGGGCTGCAAATGGTTTCAATCGCGAAAACAAAAGAACTGCACCAACTGCCAAT
Organism: uncultured Dysgonomonadaceae bacterium; assembly: GCA_964542545.1. GTDB lineage: Bacteria > Bacteroidota > Bacteroidia > Bacteroidales > Dysgonomonadaceae > UBA2632. The sequence goes on from CAZIUT010000004.1 coordinate 7,346, forward strand.
GACAAGCAGGAGATAGAGTTATATGTAGCACTAAAAAGCGGTGTTTATCTGTACGATGCTAAGAACTCTGTGTTGAAACTTATCAAAAGTGGCGACCATAGAAAGTCGACAGGAAGTCAAAATTTTGTAGCTAATGCATCAGTAAATATCATATTAGTGGCCGATATGGATAAAGCTTCTAGCAAAGAATATGCATACACTGATTGTGGATTTGTTGCACAAAATATTTATCTCTTTGCAGCCTCCGAAGGGTTGGGTGCTGTATCTCGTGGATGGTACGACAAAGATGTTTTAATAGAACTTTTAAATCTACCATCACACAAACAAGTACTACTCACCCAATCGGTAGGAATTATTGATTAACCTAATAAGTTTCGGCATTTTGATATTTTCTTTTTTTTCAATCTCAGCAAAATAGTTTATACCTATTGATCTAGTGGGCACCAAACAGAAAAAGGGCTACTTAAAATTTAATTTTAAGTAGCCCTTTTTTAATTCTTTAAAATCGAAACTATTTACTTCTTATTACGATCACCGTAACGGCTTCTAAATTTGTCAACACGTCCTGCTGTATCTACTAAGGTTTGTTTACCTGTATAGAAAGGATGTGATGTATTTGTAATTTCAAGCTTTATCAATGGATATGTTACGCCTTCTACTTCAATAGTTTCTCTTGAATTGGCAGTTGAGCGAGAAATAAAAATCTCGTCGTTGGACATATCTTTGAAAACTACTGGACGGTAATCTGAAGGATGGATGTCTTTTTTCATATTGCTGAGTCTTTATAAATATTATGTTTTGCTGTATGAGCTGTTATTATTTTCAGTGTGCAAAGATACTACATTTTATCAAATCATGAAATTATTGATTGATAATTTTAGTTTTCAACAACTTATTTCGTAATTTGCAAGCTTAAACATAAAAACAAACTCAATGAATATAGAGATTATTACTATTGGCGATGAATTACTTATTGGACAAGTAATTGATACTAATTCGGCGTGGATGTCAAGCAAAATGAGTAGTGCAGGATTTGATGTAGTTTATATTACATCTATAAAAGATCAAAAAGAGGCTATTTACACTGCTATTGAAGATGGTTTTGACAGAGCTGATATTTTATTGCTTACTGGAGGAAACGGCCCAACAAAAGACGATATAACAAAAAGCACGCTTTGTGAATACTTTAATGAGCAACTTGTCTTCGACAATAAAGTGTTGGAAAATATTGAAACGCTTTTCAAAGATAGAAATGTTGAGATAAATGAATTAACTCGCAATCAAGCTTATGTGCCTGAGAAAAGCATAGTAATCCAAAACAAGGTTGGCACTGCTCCTATTCTTTGGTTCGAAAAGGATGATAAGGTGCTTGTGTCGATGCCTGGAGTGCCTTTTGAGATGCGCTGGGCAATGACTGAAGAAGTTATACCTCGCCTCACAAAACAGTTTCAAACAAAAAGATTCCTAAAGCAAGTGTTTTATACATATGGTGTGTCGGAGTCAGGGCTTGCAATGCATCTAAACTGTTTTGAAGAAGAACTGCCAGATGGATTTGGATTGGCCTATTTACCTGGTGGAGGAGTTATTCGCTTGCGCCTTTCTGTAAAAGGCGATGAGCATACCCAAGAAATGAATAAACAAGCCAGCAAACTAAAGGAACTATTAGGAGATTATCTTTTGGCAGAATCTGACGACCCGCTTCAGCAAATATTAGGCAACACCTTAAAAGATAAAGGATTGACAATATCTCTTGCAGAGAGTTGTTCAGGAGGTTATCTTGCTCACCTACTCACCAATATTGTTGGTTCATCGGCATATTTTAAAGGAGGTATTGTAAGTTATGCCAATAGCGCAAAAATGAACTTGTTATATGTAAAACGAGAGACACTAGAAATGCATGGAGCAGTTAGCCAAGAAGTTGTAGAGGAAATGGCAAGAGGTGCTATTAGCGCTTTTGACACAGATTGCTCCATAGCTGTTTCTGGAATTGCAGGACCCGATGGTGGAACAGCCGATAAGCCAGTTGGCACTATTTGGATTTGTACAATATACAAAGATACTGTGGTAAGCAAAAAATATATGTTTGGAAAGTCACGCGAAAACAATAAGCGTCGCTCAGCAATAATGGCTTTGGTTCAGATGCTTCGCTGCATGGCCTAAATATAATACACAGAGATGGATTGAATGGTCACATGAAATTGAAATTTTTAGCATATTGCTATAATATTTTTAAGACTACTTAAGATTTACACCCTAAGGGTGAAAAAAACCTAATAGAATTTGAAGTTTATCACATTATGTTCAAAAACAACGTCGTAGATTTGAAGTTTATGCCATAATAATGGAATTCTCACAAATAGATCATTACATTATGAGATAAAAATGAGATTTGTTAGATAGTTATCTAAACAAAAACAGCCGTTATAAGCATTTTCAACTATAACGGCTATTTATTATATAAATATGTAGTAAACTAGCTTTCTAAAAAAAGACTAGTCTATTATATCAAATCCTGTATAAGGAACTAATACTTTTGGAATGCGAATACCCTCGGGTGTTTGATTGTTTTCTAACAATGCCGCTAAAATGCGTGGCAAAGCCAATGCGCTACCATTTAAGGTGTGGCAAAGCTGGGTCTTTTTATTTTCGTCGCGATAGCGAAGCTTTAATCTATTAGATTGGTAGCTTTCGAAATTAGAAACAGAGCTCACCTCTAACCATCGGTCTTGAGCTGCCGAAAACACCTCGAAATCGAAAGTAAGAGCAGATGTAAAACCTAAATCGCCTCCACAAAGGCGAAGTATGCGCCATGGTAGTTCTAATTTCTCTACTAATGATTGCACATAGTTAACCATTTCGTCGAGGCGGTTATAAGAATTATCAGGAGATTCAACACATACAATTTCTACTTTATCAAACTGATGCAATCTGTTCAATCCACGCACATCTTTACCATACGAACCTGCTTCGCGACGGAAACATGCAGAGTATGCAGTAGTTTTGATTGGAAAATCATTTTTATCTACTATTACATCTCTGTAGATATTAGTAACAGGCACCTCAGCTGTAGGGATAAGGTACAAATCATCAACTTGTGCATGATACATTTGACCTTCTTTATCTGGCAGTTGGCCCGTTCCAAAGCCTGATTCTGCATTTACTAAATAAGGAGGTTGAACTTCTGTGAAACCATTGTCACGCGCATTGTCTAAAAAGAAATTTATAAGTGCTCTCTGCAATCGAGCACCTTTTCCTTTGTAAACGGGGAAACCTGCACCAGTTATTTTTACTCCCAACTCAAAGTCAATCAAATCATATTGCTTTGCGAGGTCCCAATGAGGAACAGCATCTTTGGGCAAGTCTGGCATATCTCCACCTTCACGTTCCACAAGATTGTCTTCAGCTCCTTTTCCTTTGGGCACCGAACTATGAGGTACGTTTGGAATGGTTACTAAGATATCTTGAAGCTTTGTTTCAGCATCGGTTAAATCCGATTCAAGTAACTTAGAGTCTTCTTTAAGCTTTGCAACGTGGACACGCAACTTTTCAGCCTCGTCTTTTTTTCCTTTTTTAAAAAGCACACCTATATGCTTAGAAGTTGAATTGACTTCAGCTAAAATATTATCTAGTTGAGTTTGAGTATTTCTTCTTTTTATATCAAGGCTCAAAACCTCTTCAATGATGCTTTCAGCGTCAAAGTTTCTTTTACGTAAACCATCGATAATCGCTTGAGGATTATCGCTAATTGTTTTTAATGTTAGCATTGGAATTTTATTTACAACTTTTTTATTTGATGCAAAGGTAGCAAAAAAGTTATAGTCAAATGATTAGATTGTGCTCTAAATTTCAATTGTGGTGTGAGAAACAGCATTAAAACAATTGAAAGTGAAGAAACTCAAGTGCTTCTTGCTCTCTTCTTTTTCTTTGTTTATAATTACGCACTACTAAATAGGCAAATCCTGCAAAAGTAGCTACTAAAAGCACATCTTTAACAACGCTCGTTTTCATAATGTATATAGTTTTAAATTTATAAATAATAAGTTTCTAGTTTTCAGTTAACTAATGCTTACTCTTATAATATAAGACGATTAAAAACTTAATTAGTTGCATGAAAGTAATGATTTATTGCTTACCTACACATGCTTTTAACTTTATTTATCCAATCTAATGGTGTAAACTGTTTTTGTATTATCAGTTATTCTAAATCTGTTGTCGGCTCTGTGATTAACAATCCATACAATATCATTTTGTGAGACTAACACCCAAGTTTCTTCTTTTTGAAACAAGTTAAATTTATTGTCAGTAAAAAAGTCGCTTAGTTTCTTTTTTCCTTTCATTCCAAAAGGAACAAACCAATCGCCTTCTCTCCATCTACGCAATGTTAAGGGAAAGGTAAGTTTATCAATGTCACAGTATAAAATAGTTCTATTTCTCTCAATTTCAAATTGCGGCGTATAATTCTCGCTCTTAGCAGTTAATCCAAAAGGCAAGTCTTTATCTGTAGAGTCAGCATATATAATATACTCTCTATCCATATTATCTATTTTTACTGGTTTGTTATCAGAAACAACCAAGTATTCTCTGTCTTTTAACAGCCTAAAACTATCTGCATGATACATCTTACCGGGTATAGAGTCAAGATTGTTTGCAATATCTTCAATAATAGACGACGTGAAACCCATTGGCGACAATATCTCGAACAGGACAGATTGAGGCGAATAAGTTTGTTTTAGCTTTTCTATATCTATTAAGTTGTCATTAAACAGTTGCTTAATAGATTTGTTAATATACCCATTGTATATCTTTTCAGTTTCTTTCAGATTGTTGGCGGTAATTAGAATAGAATTCTTCACCGATGGGTTTATATTTTCAAGTATTGGCAACACCTTCAATCTAAGTATATTTCGGGTATACATTTCTTCTTCATTTGTGTGATCTATTACATAGCCTACTTTATTGATAGCCAAATACTCCATAATTTGACTCCGCGAAACAGCTAGTAAAGGACGCACAATATATTTATTTACAATAGGTATGCCTGTAAGTCCTTTTATACCAGTTCCTCTTATCAAATTGATGAGAATGGTCTCTACCGAATCATCTTTGTGATGAGCTATACCTATAACATCTGCTTTTTGAGCTACTCGTAACTTTTCAAACCAATTGTATCTTAGCTCGCGTGCAGCCATCTCTATAGATATTTTATTAGTGGAAGCATACTCATCCGTATCAAAATCTATTGTGAATAACTGCACATCATTTTCATTACACCATTTTCTTACAAATGCGGCGTCACTATCTGAATCCTCTCCTCGCAAATGAAAATTGCAATGTGCTGCAATACAATTATAACCCAGTTGTATTAAAGCATGAAGTAAGACCATTGAGTCGGGTCCTCCACTCAAACCAATGAGCACCTTGCTTTGCTTCGTAAAAAGTTTGTGACTTGTTATGTATTCTTGTACTTGAGTAATCATGTTGCTATATTATAATTCGATAATGCTATTCATTTATGAAAGCTGAAAAACAAATTTACAATTACTTTCTCAACCAAAAAAGAGCCCTCGCTATATAATTATCAATTATTTTAAATTAAAATGTGGCAAATAGCATAGAAAAGTGTAATTTTGTAATTAAAATATCAAACTAAAGAAAAGCAAAAATATATAATGATTGATAGAATAATTAGACTCCTTTCCGAAATAGATAATCTGAAAGCAAACAATTCTGAGGAATACGAAGTAATCCGTATTAAATATTTAAGTAAAAAAGGAATCATAAGTTCACTTATGAGTGAATTTAGAGATGTTCCACCAGAGCAGAAAAAGGAAGTTGGTAAAAAGTTAAACCTACTCAAAGCAGCATTTCAAGATAGAATAAACGAACTGAAGAAAGAGTTGGACAACTCTCTTGAACAATCGGCTGACTATGATTTATCGCGTAGTTCCTATCCCACACCTTTAGGTACACGTCATCCTATATCTTTGGTAAAAGAAGAGATTTGCAACATCTTCAACAGACTGGGCTTTTCTATTGCTGACGGTCCTGAGATTGAAGATGACTGGCATGTTTTCTCTTCACTAAACTTTGCAGATGATCATCCAGCTCGTGATATGCAAGACACTTTTTTTATTCAGAATAATCCTGAAATTGTTTTACGCACACACACCTCTTCGGTGCAAACTCGCGTAATGGAAAATGCACAACCACCTATTCGTATAACTTGCCCTGGACGTGTATACCGAAACGAAGCTATTTCGGCAAGAGCGCACTGTCTCTTCCATCAAGTAGAGGGTTTATACATAGATAAAGATGTTTCCTTTGCCGATCTTAAACAAGCATTGCTTTTCTTTACAAAAGAGTTTTTTGGCAAAGATACACAAATTCGTCTCCGACCATCGTATTTTCCTTTCACAGAGCCAAGTGCCGAAATGGATATTTCGTGTCATATTTGCGGAGGCAAAGGGTGTAATATCTGTAAATACTCGGGATGGGTAGAAATAATGGGTTGCGGTATGGTAGATCCAGCAGTATTAGAAAACTGCGGCATCAACAACAAGGAGTATACAGGCTATGCCTTTGGTATGGGTGTTGAACGTATAGCTATGCTAAAATATCAGATAAACGATATTCGTTTGTTTTTTGAAAACGATGTAAACTTTTTACATCAGTTTCAGTCAGCATTTTAAATTACAATCATAACCAACAATATGAACACAAGAATTAAGATTATTGCAATTGCTTTACTTTTAGTAATATCGTCACTTAATGCTCAAATGCCTATTAAGCACAATGCACTAGCAAGTAATAAATATGGTGTGGTATATAATTTACCGCTAACACAACTCGATTTTATGCTTGAAATAACCAAAACTACTGTCAAAAGGGGCGAGTACTATCAGTATGCAAAACAATATCTCAACATCGATAATCCTATTATGGAAGACAAGGTTATTTATAATCTTGAGGAAATAAGTGTTCAAAACGTTGGCATTCCAAATAAGCATAACTCTTATCTTATTGAGTTTAAATCCAATTCAGCAGAACCATTTGTTTACTTAACAAAAGAGGGGTTAATTTGCTCCATCAATCACGATGCACCAATGATTGAAGAAGCTGTAGCTCCCCAAAAAACAAATGAAACAAAGCCAAGTGTTGATGTGAAATCGTTGTTTACTGAGGAAATACTCTTAGCAGGTTCGCGTGCAAAACAAGCAGAACTAATAGCCAAGCAAATATTTGCGTTGCGATTAAGTCGCACAGATATTCTAACTGGCGAGGCTGAGAATATGCCTCCTGATGGACAGGCCTATCAACTAGTAATAGATCAAATAAACATGCAAGAGAAGGCTTTAGTTGAACTTTTTGCTGGAAATATAAAAACTGAATACAGTACTTCAAAGGTTTCTATAATTCCTGGTTTAGAAGATATTGATAGAGAAGTTCATTTTCGCTTTTCTGAAAAACTAGGAATGGTTAATGCTAACGATCTAGCTGGCGAGCCTGTATATCTTAGCTTAATTAATAAAACACCACAACCTGAAATAGTGCTTTCAGAAAGAGACCAACGCAGATTAGAGAAAAAATTTTCAGAAGGTGTTATTTATAATGTTCCTAGCAAAGCTCAACTAATAGTTAGTTTTCAAAACAAAACATTACTAAACACTGATGTAGATATTGTGCAATACGGTTCGCAAGATGTATTAACCAAGCAAATGTTTGATAGCAGAAAACAACCCATAAAAGTTGAATTCTACCCTCATCTTGGTGCTATCAAGCAAATTACTCAATAAAGAAAAGAAACTAAATTATGAAAAAGAATATATCAATAATTATAGCATCGCTGGTGCTAATAGTTCTATTTATAACATCATGTACTAACAGAGGCGATGATCTTAAATTTGACAATATTTCGTTGAGCGAAAAGATTTACCTATTTCCTGAAATCGATACTACTAAGCCATTTGCCAATGTAGAAGTAGATTTTAACTATCCCAAAAGCTTTAAAAACAAAGAAGAATTAGCAAGATTACAAGAAATATTCAATGGCACTTTCTTTAATGACGAATCTTTTGGTTTTCTTTTACCAAAAGAAGCTGTAAATATATATTTAGAAGAGTATACCAAAGAGTACAGAAAACTGGGCAATCAGTATTACGAAGATATGGAAAATATAGAAGGAGACAATCAACCTTCTTGGTATTGGTATCAGCTACACAAAAGCAACGAAGTGTTGTTTGAAAATGAAAACATTTTGAGCTACTCTGTAAGTCATGCTACATATACTGGCGGTGCACATGGCTCATTGCAAGTATTGTACTATACAATCAACCTAAACACGCTTACTACAATTACAGAAGAAGATATTTTTACTCCAAACTATCATTCCTTCTTGACAGAAAAGATTATCGATAACCTAATGATTGAGCACAATGTAGATACACCAGAAGAGTTGCTCAACAAAGGTTTCTTCGATATAAATGATATTGCACCCAACAATAACTTTTGGATAAATAACGAAGGTGTACATTATGTATATAATCAATACGAAATAGCTCCTTACTCAATGGGACCGATAGAAGTTACAATTCCTTACAAAGACATTAAATCAATCATTATACCTCAGAGTATTGCAGGAAAACAGATTAAATAATTTCTGTGATTACACACTTGTCAAACTATTAATAGTTAGTATATCCTTATAAGACAATAATGTTATTTTATAATGTCGAAGAGTTTTATTTCAAAATAAACAAAACTACTAAGATTGCTGTTAATAGTGCTGTTAATGTAAAACCATATTCACGCATTATAAAACAACAGTGAATATACTTAGTAAAATTCAAAATATTATGCAAGAAGTAGATCAAGATAAAATATTAGACGAAATAACGTCATCCGATTATAAATATGGGTTTATTACCGATGTTGATACTCAGTTTATTGATAAAGGGCTCAGCGAAGATGTAGTAAGACTTATTTCTTCAAAAAAAGATGAACCTGAGTGGCTGTTAGAGTATCGCTTAAAAGCCTACAGACATTGGTTGACCATAAAACAACCCGAATGGGCACATTTAGAAATTCCTGAGATAGATTTTCAAGAAGTTATATATTATGCGGATCCACGCCAAAAAAAAGATGGGCCTGGTAGTTTAGACGAGATTGATCCAGAGCTCCTTAAAACATTTGAAAGATTAGGAATTCCTTTAGACGAGCAAAAACAATTAACAGGAGTAGCCGTAGATGCTGTTATGGACAGTGTATCTGTAAAGACTACCTTCTCTGATGTATTGGCCGAAAAAGGAGTTATATTCAGTTCGTTTAGCGAAGCTGTAAAGCATCATCCCGATTTGGTTAGAAAATATTTGGGAACAGTAGTTCCATACAAAGATAATTTTTATGCAGCTCTCAATTCTGCAGTCTTTAGCGATGGCTCTTTCGTGTACATTCCAAAAGGTGTACGCTGTCCAATGGAGTTGTCAACCTATTTCAGAATAAATGCTGCTAACACAGGACAATTTGAGCGAACACTTATTATTGCCGATGATGACTCATATGTAAGTTACCTAGAAGGCTGTACAGCACCAATGCGCGATGAAAATCAATTACACGCAGCAATTGTTGAAATTATAGCAATGGACAATGCCGAAGTAAAATACTCAACCGTACAAAACTGGTATCCTGGTAATAAAGATGGTGTTGGAGGAGTCTTCAACTTTGTTACAAAGCGTGGAATATGTAAAGGAGTAAACTCTAAAATTTCGTGGACTCAAGTAGAAACAGGCTCTGCAATTACTTGGAAATATCCTTCTTGCATACTTGCAGGAGATGGCTCTGTTGGTGAGTTTTACTCAGTAGCTGTTACAAACAACTGGCAGCAGGCTGATACGGGTACTAAAATGATTCATTTGGGTAAAAATACTACAAGTCGTATTGTAAGTAAAGGTATATCTGGAGGTAATAGTCAAAATACTTATAGAGGATTGGTGAAAGTTACTAAAAAAGCTGAGAATGCACGTAACCACTCTCAATGTGATAGTTTATTGCTTACCGATCATTGTGGTGCACATACATATCCTTATACTGATATACAGAATCCATCAGCAGTGCTAGAACACGAAGCAACAACTTCAAAGATTAGCGAAGATCAAATCTTCTATTGCAATCAAAGAGGTTTGGGTGAAGAAGAAGCAATAGGACTTATTGTAAATGGCTACGTAAAAGAGGTAGTAAACAAACTTCCCATGGAATTTGCAGTTGAAGCACAAAAACTACTTCAAATAAGTTTAGAAGGTAGTGTTGGATAAGTATACATCAAATATCTAAAAAAGCGATTTCAAATTTAATTTGAAATCGCTTTTTTTATTTCTATCAATATGAAAACAGAGTTTATAAAAGCTCAGTTCTTCACCAATCTATTGGTCTTTTCTGGTGCTCAATTAAATAATCGTTTGTTTTGCTAAAATGTTTGTTCCCAAAGAAGCCTCTATGAGCAGAAAGTGGCGAAGGATGGGGTGATTTAAGTACTAAATGTTTATTCGCATCAATATTTCGACCTTTCTGTTGTGCGTAATCTCCCCAAAGCATAAAGACTATATTGTTGCATTCGTTTGATAATGTGCTTATTACAGCATCTGTAAATTGCTCCCATCCTTTTCCTTGATGCGATCCTGGTGTATGAGCCCTCACAGTAAGGGTTGCATTCAAAAGTAGCACTCCTTGCTCGCTCCAATGCTCCAAATTTCCTGATTTCGGGATAGATTTACCCAAATCTTCTTTTATTTCTTTGTAAATATTGAGTAGCGAAGGTGGAATTCTTACTCCATCATTAACTGAAAAACATAAGCCATTGGCTTGCTCTAAATTGTGATAAGGATCTTGCCCAATGATAACAACTTTCACTTCGTTGAAAGGACATTTATCAAAAGCATTGAAAATTAGATTAGCAGGAGGAAATACTTCTTGTTTGTTATATTCGTCTCGAATGAAATTGGTGAGGGTCTTGAAATATAACTTTTCAAACTCGCTTTCCAATTTCGCTTCCCAACTTTTTTCAATTATTAAATCCATGATGCAGCACATCTTATATCAAGTAAATGTTGTTTTCACGAGCAATTACTCGCATTTCTTTGGGCCATATACTAGATTGTATCTCCCCAATATGTGCTTTTCGTAAATAAAACATACATAAACGCGATTGACCAATACCTCCTCCTATAGATAGAGGAAGCTCATCATTTACTAATTTACTATGAAAATAGAGGGATAACCTATCACTCTGATTCTTTAGATCCAGTTGTTTTAGCATAGCTGCTTTGTCAACTCTAATACCCATCGATGATAGTTCCATGCTGCACTCTAGAACTCTGTTCCAAACAAGTAAATCTCCATTTAGTCCTACACTGTTCTCTTCATTCACAGTTGTCCAGTCGTCATAGTCTGGTGAACGTAAGTCATGCGGCTCGCCATTTGATAAGTTTGCTCCAATTCCTATTATAAATACTGCACCAAACTCTTTGCAAACTGCGTCTTCACGCTCTTTAGGTGTTAATGTAGGATATTTTTGCAACAGTTCTTCGGCATGAATAAAGGTGATGTTTTTTGGCAATATAGGTTTTATTGCGGGAAACAGCTCATATACCATGAACTCTGTTCGCAACATGGCATCGTATATTCTAGTAACAATCTCTTTCAGAAAGCCCACTGTGCGTTCCGAATCATCCACAACCAACTCCCAATCCCACTGATCTACATATAAAGAGTGCATATTTCCCAACTCTTCATCAGCGCGTATAGCATTCATATCTGTGTAAATGCCATATCCCTTCTCTATTTTGTATTCAGCCAATGTCAGTCTTTTCCATTTTGCTAAAGAGTGAACTATTTCAGCGCTAATATTGTCCATATCCTTTATCGGAAACTGAACAGCACGTTCTACGCCAGTAAGGTCATCATTAATACCTGTACCTTTTTCAACAAAAAGTGGAGCGGTTACTCTTCTTAAGCGTAACTCAGAAGAGAGATTAGATTGAAAAAAATCTTTTATACTCTTAATACCAAGTTCTGTTTGCTTTAAATCGATTATTGGAAAATAATCTTTAGGAATAGTTAGTTTTGACATATTTAGAATTCTGTTATTCGTTTTTATAGATTGACAAAAGTAGTATGTTTTTTCATTTTGTCAAAATATACACCAAAACAAATCACATTTGGTTGTATTTATGCTAAAAACGAAACAATAAAAAAGTGAAGTTAAGCTATTACTAACAAAAAGTATTTAACATTCTAGTTTGCCAACCAAATCGTTAATAGAGTCAATGTTGTGTCTATCCATATATTCCAATATACCATCCACAATCTCCACACTCACAGTAGGGTTGATAAAATTATAAGTTCCTATCTGAATTGCAGAAGATCCGGCAAGAATAAATTCTATAGCATCTTGCCAATTGCTTATTCCTCCCATACCAATAACAGGTATCTTCACAGCGTTATATACCTGCCACACCATTCGCAATGCTATAGGTTTGATGCAAGGGCCCGAAAGACCACCAGTAATGGTAGAGAGCCTTGGTTTGCGTTTCTCTGCGTCAATTGACATTCCTAAAAAGGTATTCACAAGCGAAACACTGTCTGCTCCTTCAGCTTCTACAGCTAAAGCTATTTCGGCAATATCGGTAACATTGGGCGATAGTTTCACAATCAATGTTTTATCGTAAACCTTTCTTACTTCCCTTACTACTTGTGCTGCAGACACACACGATGTACCAAATGCCATGCCACCTTCTTTTACATTAGGACAAGATACATTAAGCTCAATAGCTGGAATTTTATCCAACCCTACCAAAGCTTCTGTACATGCCACATAATCTTCCAATGTAGAACCAGATACATTAACAATAATGTTAGTGTCGTATTCTTTTATTATTGGATAAATATCTGATACAAAATAGTGAACACCTTTATTTTGTAACCCCACAGCATTAAGCATGCCAGAAGGTGTTTCAGCCATGCGAGGATAGTCGTTTCCTTGCCTTGGCTCCAATGTAGTGCCTTTTACAAGAATGCCCCCTAAACGGCTCAAATCAATAAAATCGGTATATTCTGTACCATACCCAAATGTGCCTGAAGCAGTCATTACTGGGTTTTTCAACTCCAGTTCTCCTATATTTACCTTTAATCTGTCCATTGTAGTTCATTAATATTAAAAATCGGACCTTCAGTACAAGCACAAATATTGCCTCGCTCTTTCGTTTTTTCAACACAACAGAGACATACTCCAAAACCACACGGCATGTGGTTTTCTAACGATGCCTCACATGCTATCTCATTATCCGTTGCATACTTGGCAATAGCTATCATCATAGGTTTAGGACCACAAGTATATATTCTATCTATTTTATATTCTTTCAGAACAGGGTGATGAGTAACCAGTCCTTTTACATCCATACTTCCATCTTCTGTGGTGATATGCACAGTGCCTATTTTCTTGAAAACATCTAATTGCGTAATATCAGAAGCAGACTTTCCTCCCAATAAAAACTCAGGTAAGAAACCTTTTTCTTGCAAGCGCTTTCCTAAAAAAAGCAAGGGAGCTGTTCCAACACCACCACCAATAAGCAACACCTTTTCATCTGTTTTGGGCATTGAAAATTTATTTCCTAATGGAAATAAGAGATTCAACTCTTCACCTACCGTCATTTCAGTTATCTTCTTTGTTCCTTTGCCAGCTATCTGAACCAATAGCCACATCTCGTTGGTTTCTTTATCAATATAATTGATAGAGATAGGACGGCGCAAAAAAAGTGCAGATGAATCCTTAATTAAAACCTGAACAAACTGACCAGGTTCAACTTCTTGTATAAGTTCACCATTCAATGGCGAAACTTTCAACAAAAAAGTCTGTTCATTTAAAGCTTCATTGGAAGTTATTATAAAATCTAATTTTTGTTTCTTCATCCGTTTCTAATATTGTAATTTTTATAAGTCAATTTGCTCTTGTATAAATCGATTACAAAGTTACAAAAAGAAAATCAATGGGGTGTAAAGGTTTCAAATGTGTTATCGGTATAATATATAATTATCTGCCTCACTTTTCTTCTATTCACAGAACTAGGCGGAATAGCCTGATTTACAACAGGGTTATCAGCATTATGAGTGTTCTTAGAGCTGTTTTCCTTGGCATATTTGTCTTCATCTGTATCATTCTCTGTGTTTATGGCCTCTGTAGCGAATATATCTCGCTCATTTTCATCTGTGGGAGCATATCCATCTTTATACATAGAACCAACACCACTCAATAACCACTCTGAATTTATATAATTCATTTCCGATAGAATTTTCGTCACAACATCTAAGCTTGGATTATTCCTTCCATTTAAAATATGAGAAACTACAGCTCTGTTAATTTGAAGCCGATCTGCGAACCTTGCGGCTGATAAGCCCTCTTCATCTATTATTTTCTTGATTCTGTCTTTCATAAAAGGAGATGTTTAAAATACATAACACAATACTTACACAAAAGTAATACACAAATGTACTAAAGATAAATTACAAAAGAAAACAATCACAAGTTACATTTATTGCGTGGAAAAGTAAACAGATAATCCACAAATGTATCTTGCTCAAGGTGACAGTTGTACACCCTTGATGATTATACTCGTACTACTACTTTATATAAATATTATTATCGTATGATAATAAGCGCTTTAGCAAAATGAAAAGCAGCATAATTAACAGTTTGCAGATGAATCACGGCCCTATCCTATCCAAAAAGTTATGCAAAGGTTTATATATATATTATAAAGCACTCATAAAGGCATATATACAGTGTGTATATAGGGCGCAACCTAGATGTTAACACTATGCGTTCACAAATGAATGAGCTACGCGATACAAATGTTTAGATACAATTGTATCGCCACTCTTGTTAACTGCGTTACTATTAATGTTACTTTTAATAACAAATGTGTGTAAAATAGGATTGTTAACTATAGTTTTATTTATATAATAGCCTATTTAGATAATCTGTTTAGAGATTAATTCAGTGGATTAAATAAATATTTTGAGCTATCTGCTGCTTAACTCCTCTACAAATAGATATAACTGTACAATTGTACGTACAGTTGTGCATTTTCGATTCTGAGAGGGTTAAAAGCCGCTAACAATCTCATATATAATATCTTTGATTGTTTTGTATTCATTCATTTTTCTTTCTAATAAATAGATCTATTGTATATGAACACAATTACTATCTACGATGTTATTACATTGGTAGCTACTATAAGGTGGATACCATTTACAGTTTCTATGAGGAAATCAAACAGACTATTTATTATAAATTAAATAAACCAACTTACTATGAAGCGATATATAGTTTTACTTAGTTTTTTAGCAGTTTCTCTTATTATTATGATACAAGCTCAAACTAATTCGATACATCAGTTTAAAGTTAAAGATATTAATGGAGAGGTGTTTGATATGTCTACATTGAAAGGAAAGAAAGTTTTAATTGTGAATACAGCTTCAAAATGCGGACTCACTCCACAATTTGAGCAATTGCAAGAATTGTATGAGAAGTATAAAGATAAAGGATTTACCATTGTTGGATTTCCAGCAAACGATTTTATGAATCAAGAACCAGGCACTCGGTCAGAAATACAAGATTTCTGTACAAAAAACTACGGTGTGACCTTTAAAATGATGGATAAAGTGAGCACAAAAGGAAAGGATCAGTCCTCTATTTATCAATGGCTTACACATAAATCTGAGAATGGAGTTAAAGATTCTAAGGTCAGTTGGAATTTTCAGAAATATATGATTGACGAAGAAGGAAAACTTGTGGATTTTTTAACTCCTAAAGAGAGCCCCATGAGTGATAAGATAGTTGATTGGATAACAGGAGGTTAATGATTAATTAATTACTAATCGTTAATGGGTAAGCTTTCCTATATAGGGAAGCTCAAATCTCATTCATTAACCATTAACTATTACTTTAGAGCATTATCTTAGCTACCAACTCTTTAAGAAGTTCTCCGTTGGTTGTAAGAGGTGGATTGTCAATACCTTTTGATCTGGCATCGAAAGTACGCAATAGCGATATTGTTTCCAACACTTCATTCACAGTGTAGTTTCGCAGCCCTGCCATATAATCTTGCGTCATAAACGTACTTCTAAAATTAAGAGCTTTCATCACACTTTGTTCAGACTTGTTAGGCAACCAGAAACACTCAACCAAGTTGTTGAAGTAATAAATAAATGAATATAAAGTCATTACAAGCGGGTTGGTCTTTTGATCTTTATCAAAATAGTTTACAATTCTAAATGCTTTTGCTCTATCTTTATTGGCTATTGCTTTTATCAACTCAAAATTGTTATAATCCTTACTGATACCTATATTTGCCTCTACAATCTCTGCTGTTATCCTTGGCTGTTTGCCAGACAGCACGATTTGAAGCTTCTCAAGCTCTCTAACTAACTTACTCAAATCGTTGCCCACATAGTCTACTAACATCTGAGTAGATTTATTATCTATCTGAAAACCTTTATCACGGTAATATGAAGTGATGAATGCTGGAATCTGGTTTTCGTATAACCTTTTCGATTCAAAAATAACCCCCACCTTGTCAATTGCTTTTACCACAGCCTTCCTACCATCAACTGTGCCATGCTTGTAGTTGATAATTAAAATAGTACTTTTAAGAGGGTTCTTGGCATATAGTTCCAAGAACTCAAAGTTATCAAGCCGCTGAGCCTCTTTCACAATCACAACTTGATAATCCGACATCATTGGGTAGCGTTGGCAAGTAGATATTATAGTTCGCACATCAGAGTCTACCCCATAGAAAATACTATGATTGAAATCTCGCTCTGTTTCAGATAAAATCATTTTATCCATCATTTCGGTCAAATCATCAATAAAGAATGATTCATCGCCCATGAATAGATATATCGGCTTGAACGATTTTTTAAGTATATCGTCGCGCACTAAACCATATGAAGTAAACTTTGCCATAAAATCAGTATAAAACTTTTAAAAACACAATTGAGCACTACCAATCAAAACGTAAATGCTTCACAGTAGATCCTCTATTAATAAGAGTTGAGAGTGATTTAATTCCAATTTTTACATGTTCTTCAACAAATGAATCTGTAATTTCTTGATCGCTTTTATCAGTTTTTACACCCGAGGAAATCATGGGTTGGTCTGTTATTAGCAACAATGCACCAGTGGGTATACGGTTTGCAAAACCACAAGTAAGCAAAGTAGCTGTTTCCATATCAACAGCCATGGTGCGTATTTTTCGCAAGTAGTTTTTAAATTCATCGTCATATTCCCATACTCTCCTGTTGGTTGTGTAAACAGTTCCTGTCCAATAGTCTTTACCAAAGTCTCTAATATTAGAAGACACGGCACGTAGCAGGCTAAAAGCAGGAAGCGATGGTACTTCAGGGGGCAGATAGTCGTTCGATGTTCCTTCGCCTCTAATAGCTGCAATAGGGAGTATGTAGTCTCCTAGTTTATTGTCAGATTTCAATCCTCCACATTTGCCTAAGAAAAGAACAGCATCGGGTTTTATAGCACTCAACAAGTCCATAATAGTTGCTGCATTAGCACTACCCATACCAAAGTTGATAATTGTAATTCCATTTGCCGATGCATTAGGCATGTTACCATCTAGACCCATTATTGGGGCATCAAAATGCTCCGCAAATATCTCGACATACTTTTGGAAGTTTGTCAATAAAATATGATTTGTAAAATCTTCAAGTTTTCTTTTTGTATAACGTGGCAACCAATTTTCTACTATCTCTTGTTTGGTTCTCATAATTACTTTATTTTTGTCGTTCGTACTGT
>CAZIUT010000005.1:0-24304 GCA_964542545.1 uncultured Dysgonomonadaceae bacterium
TCATTCTTTATTTTTGTGGCATCGATAGCATAGCGAAGGTCGTGTCCTGCGCGGTCAGTAACGTAGGTAATCAATTTATCAGATGTACCTTCGGGATTTCCTAATAATATATCCACTGTTTTAATTATCACCTTTATTAGGTCGATATTTGTCCACTCGTTAAATCCGCCAATGTTATACGTTTCACCCACTCTACCTTCGTGAAACACTAAGTCGATAGCACGTGCATGATCTACCACATAGAGCCAATCGCGTACATTTTCGCCTTTGCCATACACAGGTAGCGATTTGCCATGACGAATATTGTTGATGAAAAGCGGAATCAGTTTCTCTGGAAACTGAAAAGGCCCATAATTATTTGAACAGTTGGAGATGTTGATGGGCATTCCATAGGTATCGCGATATGAGCGCACAAAGTGGTCGCTAGCTGCTTTACTGGCCGAATAGGGCGAGTGTGGATTGTAGCTTGTGGTTTCAGTAAAGTAGGTATCGTCAAAATCAAGGTCGCCATAGACCTCGTCGGTAGAAACATGGAAAAAGAGACGGTCGGAAAAATCACCCTCCCACTTTATCTTGGCAGCTTGCAATAGGCTCAATGTTCCCATTACATTGGTTTGCGCAAAGGTGAAAGGGTCTTTGATGCTTCTATCTACATGGCTTTCGGCAGCTAGATGGATAACATGCGATATCTCATATTTTTTGAATAAGGACAACATGAGGTCGAAATCGCATATATCTGCTTTTTCGAACACATAGTTGGGTGCATCTTCTATTGTTTTGAGATTGGTCAAATTGCCTGCATAGGTTAGTTTATCAACATTGATGATGCGATAGTTAGGATATTTATTTATGAATAGGGTTACTACATGTGAACCGATAAATCCCGCACCTCCAGTTATTAGTATGTTTTTATTATAATTCATAATCTGTGTGTTTTTAGTTCAAAGCAAATATAGGAAAAATAATGGTGAAATTGAGATTCAGAACTTGAATTACCACTTATAATTAATTCCCGCACCAATCATAAAATACTGCCCTGTATCATGGCCATTTATCATAGCACTACCATCGAAGAAATGATCTTGCTTGAGATTGTAGGCATAAGTAGCATCGACATGCACGCTAATATTGTTGGTGATGTTGTATTGTGGCATGATTCCAATTTGTAGTGTACCCATTTTATCACTACCTGATGTTTGTTTGCTTTTGCCTAATGAAATACCAGCACCGCCATGTAATATTAATTCAAATGGCGTTTGAGATTTTTCTAGGGATTGAATAATATTAAATGTACCCTCAGCCATAAATTTATGGTAGGTAACACCCATCGAACTATTATTAGTGTCTTGAAATGCATTGTTGCCATATGTAAAACGCAGGCCTGCCAAATCAGACAATTTATAATTAGCACCTACATAGAAGCTTCTGAACCCTGAGTAGTCACTCAAAGAAATATTGTCTCTACTTGGCGAAACAGGCATGCTGTAACCCCCACCCGCCTCTAAAGAAAGGCGTTGTATAAAGGTTTTTTCTTGTGCTAATAAGTTAGATACTATTAGGATAATAGAGGAAAAAAGAAGGATAAAATAGAATCGTTTCATAATAGGTTTGATAATGGTTAATATATGATTTCAAAAAATCATATGAGTAATTTATAATGAATCCATTTCTTTCAACAGTTGCCCAGTTTTATCCTTTTCCGACAATACAATTTTATCGGCAGGTAATTGCCAATCGATATTGAGCTGTGGGTCGTTCCAAAGGATAGAACCCTCTGAATGAGGGTGGTAATAATTATCGCATTTATAGTTGATGATGGCCTCTTCAGACAATACAGCAAAGCCATGGGCAAAACCACGTGGAATAAATATTTGACATTTGTTTTCGCTTGACAATTCTAATGCTACATGTTGACCAAAGGTGGGCGAGTTTTTACGAATATCAACTGCCACATCTAGAATACGTCCTTCTATCACACGCAACAATTTGGCCTGTGCATAGGGTGCACGTTGGAAGTGTAGTCCACGCAAAACTCCATAGGTCGATTTAGATTCATTATCTTGTACAAAGTGTGTATTACATACATGCTTTGAAAACCATCTTTCTGAAAAACACTCGAAGAAATATCCACGATGGTCAGCGAATATACGAGGTTCTAGGATTAGTACGTCAGGGATTGACGTTTGTATAATATTCATTGTTTAATTTTGTTGTTAATATTACGAATTATAAGCGCTAAACCAAAAAGAATATTATTCAAGGGCATAGCTTGCTAAGCGTTTTCAGTGTAGTGTAGTAAGCAAAATAATAGAGCGTATCTACATTTAACCTTATTATTCCGAACGCGTGTAATAAATCTGTTTCAATTCTGTATGTACATTGTTGTTAAAAAAAGACAGGTAGCGAGCTGTCTTTACAATGTTATTCAATTTATTCGTCGTTATTTACTTTACCTCACTATGTCATTCTTTATGATGTTTTCCATCTATCTTTCTGATTACTATAATAATGTTGCTCAGCAAACCATTATTTGTAATTCTTAAATTCAAAACAATTAACCATTATCTTACCAAGCTCATCAAATACTCCCCATATTGATTATTATTCATACTCTTAGCAATTTCCAACAATCGCTCATTGCTTATCCAACCATTTCGCCATGCAATTTCTTCAAGACAAGATATTTTGAGTCCCTGTCTTTTTTCGAGCACCTCAACAAAACTGGATGCTTCGGAGAGCGATTCGTGTGTGCCAGTATCTAGCCAAGCAAAACCACGCCCAAAGGGTTGAACTTTTAAGTTTCCTTGTTTTAAATACTCCTGATTTACGGAAGTAATTTCTAGCTCTCCTCTTGCTGAAGGCTGAATGTTTTTTGCAATATCAGCCACATTTTTCGGATAGAAGTAGAGACCTACAATTGCATAATTTGATTTTGGATGAATTGGTTTCTCTTCAATACTAAGCACATTACCCTCTTTGTCGAAATCGGCAACACCATATCGTTGGGGGTCTTTTACATAATATCCAAAAACTGTAGCTTTGTTATGCTCTTTGGCATCTTTTACTGCCTTGCGCAATATATTGGGAAATCCTTGTCCGTAAAAAATATTATCGCCCAAAACTAGACAAACACTCTTGTCACCCACAAAATCCTCACCAATTGTGAGAGCTTGTGCCAATCCGTCGGGACTAGATTGCTCAGCGTATTCAAAGGTTACCCCATAGTCTGAGCCATCGCCCAACAGACGCTGAAATCCAGGCAAATCTTGTGGTGTTGAGATAATTAAAATCTCTCTTATCCCCGCTAGCATAAGTGCTGATATAGGATAGTAAACCATAGGTTTATCGTAGATGGGTAGTAGTTGCTTTGAAACTCCTTTGGTAATGGGGTGCAGACGTGTGCCAGATCCTCCAGCTAATACAATTCCCTTCATAAAAATAATGGTTAATGGTTAATTAATTGAGATGCTTATTTTTTATAATAACGCAAATATAAGAATTATTTATGACATGCAAAAAGGATAAAATAATAGTTAATTGTCTGGTAAATGAGCATTAATCAGCTTACAATTATTTACTTCCAATCATTGGTTCAAATCCTTTCCCATAAACTCCTGTTACGTTTGTTTGAGTAATGAAGGCATCTTTATCGATACGCTGTATAAGGCGGAAAACAGAGGTGGATTCGTTACGACGTATCATAAGCATTACTATTTTTTGTGGCTCTTGAGAGTACCAGCCCACCCCATCTATTACAGAGCAACCTCGCTCAAGCTCTGTGTTTATGTGTGATGCTATTTCATCGTACTTTGGAGAGAATATAAAAAACTGCACAGATTGTCGCGACCCATCGATAACCATATCCACAGCGTAGTATATAATTGAACTTATAACAAATCCGATTATAATTTTTTCGACACTCTGGAATAATAAATACGAGCTGAGTATTATGAAAACATCTATATACATAAGAGCACGCCCCATCCTCATATAGCGGTACTTTGTGATGATAGCAGCAATAATATCAGTGCCACCTGTAGAACTATTTGAAGCCAACACCATGCCAAGACCAACACCGCAGCCAATAGCACCAACAAGAATAGCCATAGTTTCGTTAGCTACTAGTGCTTGAGTTATGTATCGCTCTGCAATATTAAGAACAACAGTGAGTGCAATGGAGCTAAACAGTGTTTTGTAGACATATTTTTTTCCAAGAAAAAACCATGCAAACACTAGCAAAAGTGAGTTGAGGCTAATATAAGATGCCCAGAGGGGAATTCCTGTTGAATATTTAATAAGTAGTGAAACACCACCTAATCCACCCATTACAACTTTGTTGGGTATGAGAAACCCAGTAAGGCTAATTGCATAAATTGATAATCCGAGGAGTATAACAAAGTAATCGCGCCAGTAAAATGATTTCAAATATTTTTTATTCAGATTCATGTTTTGAGTTAAGAATTAAAAGATAAAGTTTCAGCTATTAAGTAAATAATATATTGCAATCTGTAATCTGCCCATAATTAAGATGCAAGATAGAAAATTAAATATCAATAGAGGAGTATTTTTCTAAACAAAAAGGTTTAGAAGATAATCTTAATTATAATAATGTGGAAGGTGTTAAGATTTTAAAATCCGTTAGACTCAAAGGGTCGAATACTATTTAGATTTAAACAATTGAAACGTTGCATGAAACGTCTTTGAATAGACCGTTACCGAATAATTATTAGTAGGAGGATATGACCAACGCCTATCATTTTCAATGTACACTTGAATTGCACAAATGATAATCTATTTAGCCGTGGACAACTGTCGATTAACCCAACCTATTAATTACAACGTATAAACTAATGAACCTCCCCTTAAGAGATTAACTTACCCTTTCATCTTTTCAAATCCTTTACCATAAACCCCCGACACATTAGTTTGTGTGATAAAGGCATCTTTATCGATACTCTTTACAAGACGAAAAACAGAAGTTGATTCTCTGCGACGTGCCATGAGCAATACTATTTTTTGTGGTTGTTTAGAATACCAGCCTACCCCATCTATTACGGAGCAACCGCGCCCAAGCTCTGAATTGATATGTGTTGCAATTTCATCGTATTGGGGTGAGAATATAAAGAATTGAACTGATTGTCGTGACCCGTTAATAACCATATCTACTGCATAGTAAAGAATAATAATGATAACAAACCCAATAATTATTTTTTCGATACTTTGGAAAAGTAAGTAAGAACTAAGTATAATAAACACATCAACATATGTAAGTGTACGACCCATGCTAATATAGCGATATTTTGTGATAATAGCTGCAATAATATCAGTGCCACCTGTTGAACTATTAGCTGATAGCACCATACCAAGACCTATACCACAAATAACTGCACCAACAAGTATTGCCATAGTTTCGTTGGCAACAAACGCTTCAGTAATATGTGTTTCGGTAATATTGAGTATAATGGCAAGAGCAAAGGTGCTAAACAGTGTACTATAAACATATTTTCGTCCAAGAATAAACCATGCAAAAACCAATAATATTAAATTGAAAACAATAAAAGAAAGCCAAAGGGGTGTTCCTGTTGAATATTTAATTAATAGAGACACACCACCTAAACCACCAGTCACAACCTGGTAGGGTATCAAAAAACCTGTAAGACCTACAGCATACAGCACAAGCCCAATAATGATGACTACATAGTCGCGCCAATAAAACGATTTCAGGTATTTTTTCTGTAGTTGTAAGTTCATTTCTTTATTTATTAATTGGTAAGTAGTGAATAGAGAGCAGTGAACAGGTATCAGTTAACTGTGAACAGTGGATGTAGTTTCTTTACTCTATTATTTGCTACTTCTTACTTTGTACGTATTTATTTTACTTATTGATTTATTGGTTTTTAATTCATTGGATAATTAACGTATTGCAATGCAATTCTATTCAGCCAATCTTAATTATTCAACCATTAGTTGCTGCAATATTTTTGTAGTTCTGAACGCATGTGAAAAATCTATCAAAACATTCTACAAACATTAAACAGATTCTTCGTTACACTACCAACAACATTATTTTGTAATGCGCTATATAACAGCCTGTTCTCTTTTTTACACCAGCCTTTCATCCCTCACACCATACTATTTAACTGTGAGCCAAGGCTTCACCTTGCGCTGAAGTATGCTAGCCCTTCGGGCCTCAAAACATAAGATAAAATCCTAAAATGTCATTTCTTTCTTTTTGCCCAATAATAAAATTGGGTGGAGCTCGGAATGACAATAGGCACGCATCTTGATTATCAGCTATTAACCATTATACCTCTAGTTCCTATTTTCGAGTCCAGAGTCTCGAGTTTAAAGGACTATATTCACAATCTTCTTAGGCACTACAATTATTTTCTTAGGTGTTTTACCATCAATCCATTTTTGTGAATCGGGATGATTAAGAACGGTCTCTTGTATTTCATCTTTGTTCGCATCTGCTGCAAAATCAAGCGTATAACGTACTTTACCGTTAAACGAGACAGCATATTTAAAGATGTCTTCTTTCAGATACTCCTCGTTGAGCACTGGCCATGTGGTATCAAAAACTGTTTGTTCATTGCCCAACTTACTCCACAACTCTTCAGATATATGGGGTGCAAATGGTGCTAATAACACAAGAAACTCTTGCAAAACAGCACGATTATTGCTCTTGAGCGAAGTCAATTCGTTAATGCAAATCATAAATGCTGATATAGAAGTATTGAACGAAAAATGCTCTATATCGTACGATATCTTTTGAATCAGTTTGTGCAGTGCTTTTAGCTCGGCCATCGTTGGCTCTGCATCGCTCACCTCAAATGCATCGCTAGTATGAAACAATCCCCATACCCTGCGCAAGAAACGGTGCACACCGTCAATACCATTAGTATCCCAAGGTTTTGATTGCTCCAATGGGCCTAAAAACATTTCATAAAGACGCAGTGTATCTGCTCCATATTTATCTACAATATCATCGGGATTTACCACATTATACATGGACTTGGACATCTTTTCTACTGCCCAACCGCAAATATATTTACCATCTTCTAAAATAAATTCTGCATTGCTGTACTCGGGACTCCACTTTTTAAAAGCTTCAATATCCAACACATCGTGATGCACTATATTCACATCAACATGAATAGTAGTTGTGTCATACTGCTCTTTCAGGTTAAGCGATACAAACTTATTGGTGTCTTTTATACGATACACAAAGTTGCTTCGTCCTTGAATCATTCCTTGATTAACTAATTTCTTGAAAGGTTCTTCTTCACAAGCTACACCTAAATCATACAAAAACTTATTCCAAAAACGACTATACACTAAATGACCTGTAGCATGCTCAATACCACCTATATAAAGATCTACATTGCGCCAATAGTGGTTAGCCTCTTGCGATACAAGCATCTGCTTATTATGGGGGTCCATATAGCGCAAGTAGTAGGCTGATGAGCCTGCAAAACCTGGCATAGTAGATGTTTCTAGCGGATAGCCCTCTTCTGTAACCCAGTTTTTAGCACGTGCCAGTGGTGGCTCGCCTGTTTCTGTGGGCAAAAATTTATCAACAGGGGGCAATTCAAGCGGTAGTTGTCCGTCGCTCAGTGTATGAGGCATACCATCTTTGTAGTATATCGGAAATGGTTCGCCCCAATAGCGTTGGCGCGAGAAAGTTGCATCGCGCAAGCGATAATTAATTTGACTATAACCCAACTCTTTTTTATCGACTTCGTCAATGGCTCTTTTAATAGCTTTTTCTACAGAGAGTCCGTTTAGAAAATCAGAGTTAATCATAACACCCTCTTTGGCTTCAAAACTCTCTTCCGATACGTCGCAACCCTCAATAAGAGGTATAATGGGCAAATCGAAATGTTTAGCAAACGCATAGTCGCGACTATCATGTGCAGGAACAGCCATAATAGCACCTGTGCCATAGCCTGCCAATACATAATCTGATATCCAAATAGGGATAGCCTCGCCAGTAAATGGGTGTTTTACATAGGAACCAGTAAACACACCACTCATTTGCTTATCGGTTATTCTATCAAGCTCTGTTTTTTTGTTTGTTTTGGCAATGTATGCTTGCACAGAATCGTATTGCGATGAAGTGGTTAGTCGCTCCGCCAATTCGCTTTCGGGCGCAAGAACCATAAATGTAACACCAAAAATTGTATCTGGTCGTGTTGTAAATACAGGAATTACCTCGTCGCCTATCTCTTGGCTTACAGGAATATCTGCAGCAGGTACTGTGTTTACATACTCTTTAATAGTTTGGGCAATTGCTTTTGGGTCGGCCAATACTTCCGATTGTGTAAATGAAATAATGCGAAATCCACCTAGTTTCAACTTACTTTGTGTAACAGTGAGTTCGTCTTTCTCTTCGCGAGTAAGAAAATCATCGCTATCAATAAATACAATTACCCCTTTGTCTAAGTTTACAAACGAAGCTATGAAGTCGCCAATTCTGTAGTGCTTCTTCATTTTAAAACCCAACTGTTTATCTTTCACCTCTTCCCAAAGCACCTGTTCTGCTTCTAGATCATGCTCTTCATTATCCAATTTATCAAAATCGTCACACTCATCACTTTCAACAAGAGGCATGTGAATAACAGCACCTTCACTACGTCCAATCCA
This sequence comes from uncultured Dysgonomonadaceae bacterium, assembly GCA_964542545.1. Classification (GTDB taxonomy): domain Bacteria; phylum Bacteroidota; class Bacteroidia; order Bacteroidales; family Dysgonomonadaceae; genus UBA2632. The sequence goes on from CAZIUT010000005.1 coordinate 8,647, forward strand.
ATTGCGCTGAGTTTCTTTTATAGATTCAGACCACTCTAGCTCATCTAACCCTTCTAGCAGACGCTCAGCATAAGCAGAAACACGCAACATCCACTGGCGCATTTTCTTCTGCTCCACAGGATAACCACCACGAACAGAGCGCCCTTCGCTCACTTCATCGTTGGCCAACACTGTACCCAATTGTGGACACCAGTTCACCAAGCTATCACCTAAGTAAGCAATCCGATAATTCATAAGAATTTCTTGTTGCTCTTTTTCAGACTTCATATTCCACTCCTCAGAAGTAAATGTCATCTCTTTACTACAAGCGGCATGTACATTTTCTGTACCACGCATGCGGAAATGAGCTTCTAGTCTATCGATGGGTTTAGCACATCGGAGCTGCGTATCGTAGTAACTTTTAAACATCTGACTAAAAGCCCATTGTGTCCATTGATAGTATTCAGGGTCGCTAGTTCTAATTTCTCTATCCCAATCATATGAAAATCCTATTTTATCAAGTTGCTCACGATAGCGTTCAATATTTTCATCGGTGGTAATGGCAGGGTGCTGACCTGTTTGTATAGCATACTGTTCGGCAGGAAGTCCGTATGCATCATACCCCATGGGATGCAACACATTAAAACCCTGCAAACGTTTGTAGCGCGAAAAGATATCTGAGGCAATATATCCCAGCGGATGCCCCACATGCAAACCCGCTCCAGATGGATAGGGAAACATATCTAGTACATAGTACTTTGGTTTCGATGAATCTTCTGTTACTTTATACGTTTGGTTGTCTGCCCAATAGGCTTGCCATTTCTTCTCTATTTCTCCGAATTTATATTCCATAGTTTGCTTAATTTTTCTTATTTTAAATAGGATGCCACAAAGGTAACTATTTATTAGATTAATTGGAAAAGAAGAATTGGAATTCCGTAAAATTGAAACATGAATGACACGAATGCTATGATGAGCATAGATATATTGAAAATGCATTTTAACTATAAAAAACGAAAAAGGGTGCAAAGTTCGCTAAGCAATTATTAATTACTGTTTTGCCATTTTATGTATTCTTTTTTTTGAAATCTCAACACGTAAAACCAAACACCTGATGTATATTCCCTAGTTTCTAGATCCTTTTCCCTTTTCAATTTAATAATGCTTATCTTTGCAAAAAATATTAACAGAAAAGTTTTAATGAGATGAGTTTAGAGAAAAAATTACAAGCACGTAGCAATGGAACGTGCGAACTGTGCGAATCAGCAGAGGCTACAAATATATACAGTGTACCTCATGGCAATGGTGCTGACATTGATATCAATGTGCACGTGTGTGACAAATGTTTGGCACAAATAAATATTACAGAAGAGTTGGATAGTAGTTATTGGTCACCTTTCTTGCCTAACACTATGTGGAGCGAAGTATCAGCTATACAGGTTTTGGCTTGGAGAATGCTTAACCGTTTCAGAAGTGAAACTTGGGCACACGATGCTCTTGAAATACTATACTTAGACGAAGACAACTTGGAGTGGGCAAAGGCTACAGGCGAACACCTTGGAAATATTGAGGATACCTTGCATAGAGATTGCAATGGAGAGTTGTTGCTTATGGGCGACTCTGTAAGTTTAATCAAAGATTTGGATGTGAAGGGCTCAAGCATAAATGCTAAAATGGGAACAGCAGTTAGAAATATTCGTCTCGACCAAAATGACCCAACACACATAGAAGGCAGAATAGATGGGCAAAGTATTATGATACTTACAAAGTTTGTTCGAAAGATAAACTAATAGAGCTTTTATTTCGTTTAACAGCAACACAAATGATAAAAAAAATATGAGACTATCAATTCTATTTCTATCATTATTTTCATTTGTGCTTATAAGTTGTGGTGGTAACAAAAAAGCCAATAATAATAATAATAATAATAATAATAATAATGCTTCTGCCAATGCATCAACTGTTGAGCAATCGGATTTTGACCAACAAATTACTGGAAAATATTGGAAACTTATTTTATTAGAAGGTCAAGCAATAGAAATGGTAGAAAACCAAGAACGCGAAATATTTTTCACACTAAATGCTCAAAACAACACGCTGGGAGGATTTGCAGGATGCAATTCTATTACTGGCGAATATAAACTAGAAAAAGATAATAGAATTCGCTTCAAAAACATGGGAATCACCATGATAATATGTCCTGATGTACCTGTCGATGAGTCGGAATTTATGGAAGTATTTGAACTGACAGATAATTACACAATTCACAAAGATACATTGAGTCTAAATGTTGGACGAAGAGCTCCTTTGGCGATGTTTGAAGCAGTGTATTTGTAATTTTTTAAAGAAAAATCAATTAAAGTAATGTAGATAGAGATGCAATATTATTTGTGTCTCTATTTTTTTTCTCTAAAGATGAAACTACTTGATAGCAATATTTATATTTCGATATTTATAACCTATATATAAAAAAATGTGTGCACTCTTACTAATAATAAGCTATTACCCAAAATTCCCTATAAAGACGAATCCGATAGCAGAAGAAAACTAATTGAACCTTTGGAATGAATTCAACACATAGTTTATGGTCAATACCACAGTCTTTTATGATTTGTTTCAATACAAATCATGATAATCATTTTTTTATTAATACATTTGATTTGTTTTAATTTTGTAAGGCAAACGATAACTATCTCAATAAAAGATATATGTTTGGTTTGATACAACCTTTTTAATAACAGAATATATAGACACCCAGACTAATTGCATAAATTGTTTAATTAATTCAATGGAAATAGTAAACTTTTTAACTATATCTTTGTTTAACAATCATCAATAAAAAGTAAACAAAACAAAAAGACTTTTCTAATGAATTTATACAACCAAATATCTTTCGCTACTAGTAAGTTAATAACTAAGAAGTATAGTACTTCTTTCTCTATTGCGGTGAGTTGTCTCCCTTGCGAAATGCGTGAGGCAATATATAGTGTGTATGGATTTGTGAGAATGGCAGACGAAATTGTTGATACATTTTATAAAGCAGATCAAGAATTTCTATTGGATGATTTTGAGAGAGAGTATTACAAAACTCTGGAACATGGTATAAGCATGAATCCTGTTTTACACTCGTTTGGTATAACTGTTACTAAATATGGGTTTCCAGATGAGTTGGTAGATTCTTTTTTGAAAAGTATGAGGGCTGATCTGAACAAGCAGGTATATAATTCTAATAGCGAATTAGACATTTATATTCATGGGTCTGCCAATGTGGTGGGGCTAATGTGTTTGCTTGTTTTCTTAGATGGAGATAAACAACGATACAATGAATTGAAAGATTCTGCCATGAAGTTGGGGACTGCTTTTCAGAAAGTAAACTTTTTACGCGATCTTAAAGAAGATACACAAGGACTGAACAGACTTTACTTTCCAGATGTAGAAATTAATAATTTTACTGAAGAAGTAAAGCAACAACTAATTAAAGATATTGAAAGTGATTTTGACGAGGCTGAAAGAGGAATAAAAGAGCTCCCTGGAAAATCAAAATTAGCTGTTTACATAGCGTTTTTGTATTACAAAAAACTTTTGCAGAAGCTAAAGCAAACACCAGCAGACAAGATTGTGAAGACCCGCATAAGAGTACCTGATGGTATAAAATTCACACTATTTGGTAAGGCTTATATGAAATACAAACTAAGTATGATCTAACTAATAATTTAGATAATGCGTAGAAATACCTTATTAACAAGATAATATGATAGCTCTTTATATCTTTATTGGTTTAGTTGCATTCTTCTTCATGAAGTTTATTGCATGGTCGAGCCATAAATACTTGATGCATGGTGTATTGTGGAAATGGCACAAATACCATCATAGACTCGACAGCAAGAAAGCTAAAATGCCCCTAAATAACGAAGCAAAGCATTTTGAGAAGAACGATAAGTTTTTTAATATGTATGCCACACTAGCAATAATTCTTTTGATTGTTGAGTTTTCATTCAATATTCCAATACTCATAGCACTAGGAATTGGTATAACTGCTTGTGGAATGACCTATTTTATTATACACGATGTAATATTCATGAACGTGTACCCCTATCTTTCTTATACAACATGAATAATAGGTATATAAGAACAATAAGAAGGGCTCACTTGGTACATCACAGACCACAAACAAACAAAGACTTTCATAATTACGGATTGCTTATTTTTCCAAGTAAGTTTTTAAAAGATTAGCATATGTCTTTATACACAATCATCCTTATTGCATCTATATCTATACCTTTTTTATTGAGTTTCGATAAGAAAGTGGAGTTCTACAAGCAGTGGAAGTATCTTTTACCTTCGGTTATAGTTATAGCCCTTTTCTATATTGTGGGCGATATCTATTTCACTAAAATAGGTGTTTGGGGATTTAATAGTGATTATCTATCTGGTATGTTTTTATTTAATTTACCTATTGAGGAGTGGCTCTTTTTTATTACCATTCCTTATGCAAGTATTTTTTTGCACGATGTGCTACATGCTTACTTCCCAAATTTTAGGCTACCCAACTATTTGTCCAGACGTCTCTCTATCTTCTTTTTTGTAATAGCTTTGGTAATTTTGTTGATCAATTTAGATAAAGCATATACTGTATACATAATGATAGTATCTTTAATTGTACTTGCTATCTCTTATTTTGATAAGACTGATACAATAAGCAGATTTTACTGCACCTTCTTAGTGATATTTATTCCTTTTGTATTAGTAAATGGTGCACTTACAGGTGCTTTCACAACAAACCCTGTAGTATGGTACGACCATACTCAGAATTTAGATATTAGAGTAATAACTATACCTATTGAAGACTTTGCATATGGATTTACGATGCTTCTCTTAGCAATAATGCTACGCAACAGATTGAAAAAAACAGAAGGATGAGTGGAGCTAAAAAAATACGTGAATTCTTTTTAACTAAACAAACAAGTGTATTCTTGCTGTTAGCTATTTTCTTTTCTGTAGGCTTGGTTGGTATGCTGTTGCCTGCTTCCAACAGCTACTTTTTAAAACTGACACCTTTGGCTTTGTTGCTAAGCTTTATAGTGCTTGCACTATCAGATCAGAGTTGTCAGAGAGAGAAGCTAATTGCCTATCTGCTGTTTATATACATAACATCTTACGCCATAGAAGTGGTTGGTGTACACACTGGTTTACTATTTGGAGTATATACCTATGGAGACAATTTGGGTATAAAACTATGGGAGACCCCATTGATAATTGGTGCTAACTGGTTTTTCTTGGTCTACACAACTGCCGCTTTATTTGAAAAGAAAAAGATACATACTTCTCTGAAAGTGTTTCTGGCATCGTCATCTATGCTTATTTATGATATTGTAATGGAACAGGTAGCACCTAAAATGGATATGTGGAGTTGGAAGGAAGTGACAGTTCCATTCCAAAATTATGCAACTTGGTTTCTTATTGCAATTGCATTTCATATAGGATTAAAATTATTAAATATAAAAATTATAAATAGTTTGGCGTTAGTAGTTTTACTTTGTCAGTTTATACTTTTTGTAATACTGTATCTATTTTTATCCTGATAATATGATTATAAAAGCAAAACATCACTTCGTGATTCATCCAATATTTAAACTCTTCTCTAGGGTGATAATCAATAGTCATTTCTCACGAGTGAAGATAATGAGCGATGTAGATGTTAGTAGCAATCGCTCTATATTGCTTATCTCTAATCATAGTAGTTGGTGGGATGGTTTTTGGCAATTGTACTTAAATATGAAGGTGTTTAAAAAGAAGTTTCACTTTATGATGCTCGAAGAGCAATTAAGAGAGCATTGGTATTTTAATTATACTGGAGGGTTTTCTGTAAAGAAGTCAACCAGATCGATAGTTGAAACAATACAATATTCAGCAGAGCTTCTTGCCCAGCCCAATAATTTGGTGTTGATGTTTCCGCAAGGAAAAGTGGAATCGATACACAAACATACCTTCACCTTTGAAAAAGGTGTTGAGAAAATTTTGGGAAGAACTAATCGAGAGGATGTGCAAATAGTTTTTTTGGTAAATTCTATTGATGATTTTATCAATAGAAAGCCCGTTTTGCATCACTACATTATGGAGTATAAAGGTGAATGCATAGATTATAGCAAGCTTGAGAAAAGTTATAATGCTTTCTTTGCAAAGTGCATTAAACAACAAATAGAAACAAACGTGTAAATGGAGTATATTGCCTACACAGTAATTGTATTTACTGCTATTCAACTTTTAGTAGTATTTGTGAATTTTGTTTTCAATCAAAAGATGAAATATAGCACCACAAAAGGGGCAATGGTTTCGGTGCTAATTCCTGCAAGAAATGAAGAGCAGAATATCCTCAAATTGTTGAAAGATATGTCTACACAAGATTATCATAATTATGAAGTTTTGGTGTTTGATGACCAATCAACAGATAGTACTGCCGAAAATGTAACTGCATATATGCAAAGGGATAAAAAAGTAAGGTTAATTGAGTCTAATAGCCTGCCGAATGGATGGCTGGGCAAAAACCACGCATGTCATTCGCTTGCCATGGAAGCCAAAGGAGACTATTTACTATTTTTGGACGCTGATGTGAGAATTAAGCACAATATGATTGGTAAAACAGTTAGTTTTGCTCATAAACATAGCTTAGCTTTAGTCTCTATTTTTCCAAAACAAATAATTAAAAGTTGGGGCGAATATGCAACAGTTCCAATTATAAACTATATATTACTAACCTTATTACCTTTAATATTGATACGGAAAATAAGATTTTCATCTATTGCTGCAGCTAACGGACAATACATGTTTTTTGATAAGAAAAACTATATAAAGTTGCTGCCTCACCAAACTATGAAAGCAGAAAAAGTAGAAGATATTAAGATAGCTCGCTATTATAAACAACAGCAACTAAAAACAGCGTGTTTAGCAAACGAAAAAGATATAAAATGTCAAATGTACAATTCATACAAAGGCTCTTTGAATGGCTTTTCTAAGAATGTAACAACTTTCTTCGGAGACTCTACCCTTCTCACTATTTTATTTTGGATGGTCACTACTTTAGGTTTTATTGCAATACAGCTTGTGTATGGTTATAAAGGATTGGCAATTTATATAGTTGTTGTTTTACTTATTCGCATACTATTCTCCCTCATAAGCAATCAATCTGGGAGTAAAAATATCATCTACATGTTGGCTCAACAAGTGTCATTAGGAGTAATAATAATTAAATCAATTCAAAATAAATTGAAGAAAGAACATATATGGAAAGGACGAAACGTTATACAATAATTCCACTATTGTTTGTTTTTAGCTTTTTCACGCTATCTGCACAATATAAACAAGATATCTATAATGCTTACATCAACAGCAATATGGATGGGTGGAAAATGACTATTGATGAAATGGAACTGAAGCAAAACAAATCAGATGCTTTTCTCTTAGAACTTATCAATTATCAATACGGCTATATTGGTTTCTGTTTAGGAAACAATGATAAGAACCAAGTTAAAAAATATCTGAAACTGGCAGAAAACAATTTAGAGAGGCTTAAAAAGACATCGCTCTACCCTTCTTATGTTAGTGCATACAAGTCTGCTTTTTATGGCTTCTCAATTGGAGTAAATAAAATGAAAGCTCCTTTTATAGGACCTAAAAGCGTGAATGCAGCACAGGAATCTATCGAGCAGAATCCAGATAATCCTTTTGGCTTTATCCAATATGCTAATGCACAGTTTCATATGCCCTCAGTGTTTGGTGGGTCAAAAACTGAAGCTATTAATTATTACCAAAAGGCACAAGTTATCATGGAGAAAGATCCGATAATAAAGAAAAACGATTGGAACTATTTGAATTTACTCACTAATCTAGCTGAGGCGTATATAGAAATAAAAGAGTACAACAAAGCTGAAGCGTACTTTCAATTGATATTGAAAGTAGAACCAAAATTCACTTGGGTGAAAGATGAACTATATCCCAACTTTATAAAAAAGAGAAAGAATGAATAAAAATAAAAGTGTATTAATAGTTGGTGCCGGTCTAGGTGGATTAGCCACTGCATTGCGATTGGTAAAACAAGGATACCAAGTAGAAATAATTGAAAAGAATGCACAAGCAGGAGGAAGGTTGAATCAATTGAAAAAAGATGGTTTTACATTTGATGTTGGGCCAAGCTTTTTTAGTATGTCTTATGAGTTTGAAGAGTTTGCACGTGATTGTGGTATTGATCTACCTTTCAAGTATGTAGAGTTAGACCCTCTCTACTCGGTTAACTTTAGGGACAATCCTAAAACATTTCATCTTTATAAAAACATTTCAAAATTGGCTGAGCAGTTCAAAGATATTGAGCCCGATTTCGAAGAAAAGATGCTCAAGTACTTAAATAAGTCTGGGGCGTTGTTCAATGATACTGTAGACTTGGTGGTCAAGAATAACTTTGACTCTATGTTTGATTATATAACTAAGCTAATGCGTGTTAATCCTATACATGTTCCTGTTCTGTTCAAAAGTTTTTACCAGCATGTAGAGCAGTATTTCGATTCGGATGAAGCAAAACAGATAGTTTCATTGGTAGCTTTCTTCTTAGGTAGAACACCTTTTGATACAATGGCTATTTATACATTGCTATCCTACACAGAGTTTCAACACGATGGATATTACAATGTGGTGGGCGGAATGTATAAAATAATAGAAGGACTAGTGAATGAATTATCAAAAGAAAATGTACAGATTCACTATAATACTGAGATTGTAGATTACTCTAGAAATGGCAAGAAAATTGAAACAGTAGTGGACAAAAGTGGTAAGCAATGGAATGCAGAAACCATACTGATTAATGCCGATGCTGCTGTGTTCCGCAATACTGTGATGAAGCACAAAAATTACACTACGGAGAAGATGGATAAAAAAAGCTGGACAATGGGCTTTCTCACCTTCTACATTGGTTTAAAATGTAAACTTCCAGAAGTAGACCATCACAACTACTACTTAGGCACAAACTTTAAGGAGTATGCTGACAAGGTATTGTCTGAAAGCAACAAAATGGAGAAGCCATACTACTATGTAAATGTAGTGTCGAAGTACAATGAAGATTGTGCACCAGAAGGTTGCGAAAACCTGTTTTTTGTTTGTCCTGTACCCAACTTGCTTCAGAAGAATAACTGGGACGACAGAGAGCAAGTTGTGGACAGTATAATTGAAGATTTCTCGCAGAGAATTGGCAAAAACATAGCTCCTGAAATTATTTCGAAAACTATATACACGCCTATTGAGTGGGGAGAACAGTACAACTTACATCGTGGAAGTGGATTAGGACTTTCTCACACCTTCACACAGATTGGTGCAATGCGTCCTGCTAATGTGGACGAGAAGTTTAAAAATCTATTTTATGTTGGTGCATCTACTGTACCTGGAGCAGGATTGCCAATGGCAATTATTAGTTCAAAGTTGGCCTTTGAAAGGATTGAGAAGTACTTTAAATAACTTTTGATGGTTAATTATCAATGATCAATAACGGGATGATACTTTATTACAATACTGTAGAACCGTTGCATGCAACGGTTTTGCAATGTTGAGCGGAAAAAAATTCTAGCAAAGACTAAAAGGCGCAAATCAAAATCATTATAGGTTCGAATGGCCTGTACTCTATTGAAATTTCACTGTTTATCATAACGCTCGGTCCAATTTACTCACTAAGACACGCTTTGTGACCATCGTGTGTAGTGCTCAAAGCAAAAGAGCGCATAGTAATAAGGCCAATACAATAATCATCATAGATTGTGATAACGACAAAGTGTTATTTGTTTTTCAAATTCATTTTATTCTCACGTGCTTTATCTAGACGAATTAATAGTTCCTCTCGACTTAATTGTGAATAATCTATTTTCTCTTTTTTCTCTCTGTTGCTAAACGGTGAAAACATACTGAGCAATATACCTAATTGTTCTTTATCAGAAATCTGATTTATTATTTCGTTAAAAGGTCCTTTTTCTCCAATTTCAAATCTAATATAAGCCAATCTAAATTTTACAACTCCACGCTCTGGATCTACTGCTATTAACTGCTCTAAATATTCTGCCGCTTTTTCATACTTGTCCAACTCCAAATTAATTTCAGCAAGTGTGTCTAGAACCTCTACATCTTCCGGAAATTCAGACAATGCCATTAGATATGCAGTTTCTGCAGCCTCATTATCATTATTGTGAATTGCAAGGTCTCCTTGCAGCTTATAATAATCGACAGTATGTTTATCTTCTTCGGGGATTCTGCTGTAAATCTCTTGCGCTTTATCAACTCTACCAAGACGTAAATTGAGATGAGCCATTTTCAATAGCAAACCTTTTGATCCGAAATATGCTTCCTTTTTCTCTAAAACATCTAATACTTCCTCATCTTGCTCCAGCCCCCAATGCTCTTCAAGCTCATTATATTTCTCCAGTATTTCTTCATAAAAACTTTCATCATTCGGAGCAGCATCTATACACTCATTTAAGGTTTTCAGTTCGTTTTCAAAATCACAGTCCTCACCATAAGTAATAGCTTTAAGCTTAAGCACATCCACATCGGCCTCTTTTATTGCTAAAGCAAAATCATAAGCCTCAATAGACAATTCATATTCATAGTTATATAGATATAATCTCCCCAAACTTACCCAACTATCAAACGAATATGGATTAAGATCGATAATAGAATTAGTTATATCAATTGCCTTGTTTATATCATCCTCCATTTCGTAGGCATAAGCTAGCTCAATTAATACATTCATATCAGTATTATCAACTTCAAGAGCTTTTTCCAATAACATAATAGCTGTTTTGAAACTTTCTGCATCATTGTAGAGATATCCAACCTCCTTTATAAAAGTATAATAGTCTTGCTTATTTAAATCTCCTCCCAAAATATATTCTAAATATGAGTTTGCTTCTATTATTCTGTTCAAATTAATTAAACATTCAAATTTCAGCAATAGGAAATCAATGTTCGTTTCATCCTCAGGTATAGTTAACAAATAATTGTGAGCTATTTCATACTTTTTAGAAGCAATAAATACTTTAGCTTTAACCATCATTAATTCAAAGCTGTTTGAATGTATACCTAAACCAATATCTACAACACGTTCTGCTTCTAAAGTATCATTCTCCTTAATGTAATAATTAGCGATTATTGCAAATTCATCAGCATCAAAGTAAAATTTCTTATTCATATAACGTATCCGTTCATATTTTTTGATGAGATCAGCTATATTCATGTTTTTATTATCCATTTTATCAATGAGTTTTTGAATGGGTAAATGATTTTTTATTTGTTATTTTGGTTATAACTAATGCTCTAAAAGTTTAGTGTACTATATGATATATTCTCTTTATGTGGCAGTTTTTATTGATTACGAGTGAGGATAATATTCAATGAAACTATGATAGATTTCATGGGATAAGCTATGGTCTTTATAGCTTACAAGTTCTCTTGATTCTTAATTACTCTCCTCTTCTTCACCACCTGCTTTATAACTACAAAAGCAATAAAAGCCACTATCAGACCAAGAAATATGAACGAAAGCTCATGGGTATATTGGTTTATCAACTCTTGCTGACCATGAGCAACATAGCCAAGAAAAGCTAGAATAGCATTCCAGATACCTGCTCCTATAAAAGTATAGAACAAAAAGCTTACAAGATTCATACGAGCAAGTCCTGCGGGAATTGATATCAACTGACGAATTCCAGGAATTAAACGTCCCACAAAGGTTGAAATTTTACCTCGTCTATTAAAATAAAGTTCAGCTTTCATTACTTTATCTTCACTCAACAAGAACATGTGTCCTAGTTTGCTTTTGGCAAATTTATATACAATAGGACGCCCCAAATAAATTGCACCAAAGTAATTGATAAGTGCACCAAATAGCGCACCAATAGTAGCAAAGAGAACAACCATATATATATTAAGATGACTGCCTGGTTGGCTTGCAATGTAAGCAGCTGGAGGGACTACAATTTCTGAAGGAAAAGGAATAAACGAGCTCTCAACTGTCATGAGTATAGTAATAGTAGCATAGTTCATATTATGGCTATACCAACTTTCTACTTTCTGAAGGAGCGACAACTCACTCTCACCTTCAAGGGGGAGCTGGTTTACTTCAGTTGTTTGAGCAATTAATGCTATTGCAAAAAATAGTGACAAGGCAAGGATGAATAATTTCTTCATATTATAGATGTAAAATCAGAACGAAGTAAAATTTGTAACTGTAGAATTACTAAAAGAATATTTTAGTATTTAATGTTTTTGAACAGCACCCTATTCTCTCTTGCTTCATTTAAGCGAGTCAGTAGCTGCTCTCTATTATATTTAGAATAATCTATATCTTGTGTGCTCAATAATGAAAGCAATGCTCTTAATTCATCATCTTCAAACTGGCTCATTATCTCATCAAAAGGTTCTTTTGCGCCAATTTCAAAACGAAGATAGGCCAACCTTGCTTTTGCTGTTGGAAATTCGGGATTAAGAAGAAGCAGTTGCTCTAAGTATTCAGCAGACTTTTCATATTTATTTTGCTCCATACTTATATTAGCAAGCTTGTCTACTACTATTTCATTGTCTGGCGAGTCCATCAGCGCCAACATATATGCCATCTCTGCTGTTTCAAAATCCTCATCATAAATAGCCAGTTCTCCTTCCAAAACATAATAATCGAAGTTGTTTTTATCAGCATCTGGAATCTCTTTAAACACCTCTTCAGCTTCGTCGTATCTCTCTTGCGATAAATAAACATGAGCACGTTGCAAAAGAACCCCTCCACTTCCAAATTTCGCTTCTTTTTGAGCAATCAACTCCAACATTTCAGCGTATTGCTCCATCACTTCGTATCCTTCCAGCAAAGAATCGTAAAGACTCTCATCGTCAGGCGAGTTTTTTATGCACTCTTTAAATATTCGAATGGCTTCTTCAACATTGTCATTTAAGTATAATGTAAGTGCTTTCATTTTCAAAACACTCACCTCATTCTCATTTATAGTGAGAGCAAAATCGAAAGCTTCAAGAGCTTTATCATACTCCTGCAACATAGAGTGAAGCTTCCCCAAATTCACCCAACCCTCAAAAGAATAAGGATCTATGTCAAGAATAAGATTGTTGGCTATTACTGCTTTTTGGAAATCATTCAACATTTCATAGCCATAAGAAAGGTCTATCATTAGCTCAACATCTGAATTATCAATCTTAACTGCTGCTTCTAGCAATAAAACTGCTTTATCGTATATATCAACATCGTTGTACAAAAAACCAGCTTCGCTTAAGAAGGTATACAGTTCCTCTTCATCCAAGTCTCCTGTTGCCAAGGTTTTATCTACCAAATCATTAGCTTCGTCAGTTTTATTTAAATTGAGCAAGCACTCTATTTTCACTTGTAAATAATCTACACTACCCTCATTATCACCTATAATAGATAAATAGTCATAAGCCTCTTGATATTTAGCAGAGGCAACTAATATTTTAGCTTTCACAACCATAAGCAACGTGCTTCCTGGGTGCATTCCTAGTGCAATATCAATAATGTATTCAGCCTCTGAAATATCGCCATAATCGTTATAATAATCAGCCAAAGCGGCAAAATCATCAGGGTCGAAGTATACATTCTTTCCCTCATAACGCATTTGTTCATACCTCTGTATTAATTCTCTTATATCTATGTCGTTACCTTCCATTTATATTGTATAATCTAATGATTATAATTGTCTCTCTTTTCTTACTTCTTTCTCGACCAAGAATCGCGTAATGGTACAGTTCTATTAAAAACCAAATTATGGTCAGTAGAATCTATATCCACATTAAAATAACCAAGACGTGTGAATTGAAAATTATCGCCTGGTTTGGCATCTCCTAGATAAGCCTCCAGCTTACAGTTGTTCAAAACCTTCAACGAATCTGGATTAATCATTTCTGCCAATTCTTTATCTTTTTCATTGGCTGGGTCTTCTACTGTAAATAGTCTGTCGTACAAACGCACTTCAGCATCAACACTATGCGGAACAGATACCCAATGGATAGTGCCTTTTACCTTTTTTGCAGATCCAGGCAAACCGCTACGTGTTTCAGGGTCATACTCAGCATACACTTCCACTACATTTCCATTTTCATCTTTCTTGCATCCTGTGCATTTTACAATGTAAGCACTTCTCAATCGTGTTTCACTACCTGGTGTTAAGCGGAAATATTTTTTAGGAGCATCTTCCATAAAATCGTCACGCTCTATATATAACTCTTTGGTAAATGCAACATCGCGGCTTCCCATGCTCTCATCCTCTGGATTGTTGACGCTTGACATCATCTCAGTTTGATCTTCGGGATAGTTGGTTATAATCAACTTTATTGGATCAAGCACTGCTGATACTCTAGCAGCCTTTGCATTCAAATCTTGACGAATGCTATACTCAAGAAGTGCCAAGTCTATCATACCATCGTATTTGGTATAGCCAATACTGTCTATAAAACTACGAATAGCTGTTGGTGTATACCCCCTGCGTTTTAGACCAGCTAATGTAGGCATGCGAGGATCATCCCATCCCGTTACCAAACCACCTTCTACTAGTTGTAAAAGCCTGCGCTTACTCATCATAGTATAGGTGAGGTTCAGCCGATTAAACTCATATTGATGAGGACGATAATCGCTCTCTGCCAGTTCATCTATAAACCAATCGTAGAGCGGACGATGCACCTCAAACTCAAGTGTACAGATAGAGTGAGTAACTCCCTCAAAATAGTCGCACTGTCCATGAGCAAAGTCATACATTGGGTAAGCTTTCCACTTTGTGCCAGTTTGATGATGTGGAGCGTGAATAATACGATAAATAATTGGATCGCGAAAGTGCATATTACTAGCAGCCATATCTATTTTGGCACGCAATACCATTGCACCTTCAGGCAAGTCTCCACTATTCATTTTCTCGAACAACGCTAAATTTTCCTCAATTGGTCTATCGCGATGTGGGCTGTTTACACCTGCTTGTGTAGGTGTACCTTTTTGCTTAGCAATTTCTTCTGCGCTTTGCTCGTCTATATAAGCTTTACCATTTTTTATTAATTGTACAGCAAAATCCCACAGTTGTGGAAAATAGTCTGAAGCATGATAAATCTCGCCCCACTCAAAACCCAACCAGTGAATATTATCTTTTATAGACTCTACATACTCTACATCTTCTTTTACAGGGTTTGTATCATCGAACCGAAGATTACACACCCCGTTGTATTTCTCAGCAAGTCCAAAGTCTATACAAATGGCTTTGGCATGACCAATATGGAGGTAGCCATTTGGCTCTGGCGGGAAACGAGTTTGCACCCTACCATCGTTTTTTCCCTCTCTTAAATCTTTCTCTACAACAGCCTCTATAAAGTTGAGACTTTTCTTATTTTCTTCTGTAGTTGATTGTTCCACCTTATTCATTTATATTGTTTTGTTTAGTCGTTTCTGTTTATCTCTATTTGTATTTTCAATTGCGAGGCAATCCTTTTCTGATAGTTCTATCCATCTATCTGTTTCAAATAGATGTTCTTGCAAAAGGAGTAACACTTTTATCTTCAAACTCTCCCTCAAGATACTTATAATAGCCCGTTATGGCAACCATAGCAGCATTATCGGTTGTATATTCAAACTTAGGAATATGAATTTTCCACC